>JBEKLW010000382.1:0-3600 GCA_050008815.1 Bryobacteraceae bacterium | reverse complement strand
TGAAGACCACGGACTCGCGCAAGCGAAAAGTGGCTGTCTGTCCCCGGTTTTTGTAACCGCCCACCCGTGCCACGGGCTGCCATCGCGCGCCGCAGCAGATTGCTGGTGAAACATCCCGGCTAGCTGCGGCTCGGGTCGCACCTTCAGCCAGGCGGCTCGTCCTGCACCGCCGCATCAATCGCTTCAAGAAGCTCGTCCGCGCGGATGGGTTTTGAGACATAGGCATCCATGCCCGCGGCGAGGCATTTTTCCCGGTCACCCTTCATCGCGTACGCCGTCATCGCAATAATCGGCCGGTGTAGCTGCGTGCCCAGGTCTCTCTCCCGGATGGCCCGCGTGGTTTCAAAGCCGTCCAGCTTGGGCATCTGCACGTCCATCAGTATCAGATCGAACGTGCTCTCCTCGAGCGCCGCTAAAGCTTGCTCGCCGTCACAGGCCACCGATACCACATGGCCGAACTTCTCCAACGCCCGGATAGCCAGCTTCTGATTGACGGCATTGTCCTCAGCCAAAAGGATGCGCAAACCCCGCCGCTGCTCTCGCAGCGTATGGCGAGTGACCAATTCCGGCGCCGCAGCTTCACTGGGTCCGCGGCCCAACACGTCCGCGATGGCATCCCGCAATTCCGCCTGCCGGATGGGCTTAGGCAGATACCCCACGATACCCAGGTTGCGGCAGCGCGCCGCATCCCCTCGCTGTCCCGCCGACGTGAGCATCACGATGGTGGTTCCGGCCATCTCTGGATGCTCTCTGATCTTCTCCACCAACATAAAGCCGTCCATCTCGGGCATGTGGGAATCGACCAGCAGCAAGGGGAACGCCCTTCCTCCGTCACAGGCTTGTTGCATCCGGGTCAGGGCCTCCACGCCGCTGCTGACGCTCTCAGGTTGCATGTGCCAACTGCGGAGCCTCGCTTCCAGAAGCCGCCGGTTTGTGGCGTTGTCATCGACTACCAGCACGGGGACGTCCACCAGGCTGGCTGGTTCCGTGTCCCTGGTTATTGGCACGTCCTTCCCCACGCCAAACCGGGCAGTGAAGTGAAACCTGCTGCCTTGGCCGACTTCGCTCTCCACCCAGATGCGGCCGCCCATCATCTCCACCAAGCGCGTGGAAATCGTCAGCCCCAGTCCGGTGCCCCCGAACCTCCGCGTCGTTGTGCCATCTGCCTGCGAGAAGGCCTGGAAGATCAGTTTCTGCTGCTCCGGTGGTATGCCCACGCCGGTATCCCGGATCGTGAAGTGCAGTGTAATGCCGTCCTGATCGGCCGGCCCAGCCCCGGTCCTGTCTACGGTCTCGACCTCGACCTCCAGCGCTACCTCGCCTCGCTCGGTGAATTTGATGGCGTTTCCGAGAAGATTCGTAATAATCTGCCTGAGCCGGGTAGGATCGCCAAGCACCCGCGCCGGGACCTCCGGCCCGACATCACAGACCAGTTCGAGGCCTTTCTCTTGAGCGGGACTGGCAAGCGACCGGGTTGTCTCCTCCAGGTTATCGAGTAGGCTGAAGTCAATGCACTCCATGTCCAGCTTCCCGGCCTCAATCTTCGAAAAGTCGAGAATATCGTTGATCACTGTCATCAGCGATTCCGCCGACGCTTTCACCGTGGAGAGGTACTCCCGCTGCTCCGGACTGAGCTCCGTGTCTAACGCCAGATCGGTCATCCCCAGGATGGCGTTCATGGGGGTTCGGACTTCGTGGCTCATGTTGGCCAGGAACTCGCTTTTGGCCCGGCTGGCGGCTTCGGCCCCCTCTTTAGCCTTTTGGAGCTCCTCGGCGACCAGCCTGCTTGCCGTAATGTCGCGGCCCGAGCCGACCAGCCCGATGATCCTGCCAGATCCGTCGCGGAAAGGCACTTTCGTGGTCAGGAGCCACTTCGCGGAGTTTGTCACGGGATCCCAACAGGGTTCTGCCTGGCCGACTAGGGGTTGCCCTGTCTGGAACACGCGTTGCTCGTCGGCGTAGTACTGCGAGGCCAGTTCCTTAGAGTAGATATCAAAGTCGGTCTTTCCCAAAAGCTCGTCCGGCGTTTGGGCTCCCATCATGCGGGCCCCCGGCGTATTGAGGAGAAGGAACCGGCTCTCGAGATCTTTCGCGTAAATGTAGTCCGGCAGGCTCTCCACCAAAGTCCGCAGAAGACTTCGCTCCTGAGCTAGCGCCTCCTCGGCGCGCATTTGCCGGGAGACATCTCGGAACCGCCAAACGCGTCCCGCGGTCCTCCCTGCCGCCAGGAGCGGTTCCGAGCGCCCCTCAAAGGTTCTTCCGTCTTTGATCTCGAGGCGGTCGTCGCTTTGCGCCTCCGGACTGGCGTACAACTCCCGCACTTTGGGATGAAAGACTTCCGGGTCCTTTAGCTGGTTCAGTACCCAGGAGAGCGCCTGGCCGTAGTCCCGGGACGCTGCGATGGACTCGGGAAGGCGCCACATCTCAACGAACTTCTGGTTGAACGAAATCACGCGTCCACGGTTGTTGACAATCAGAATGCCGTCCGCAGTTGACCCCAGGGTGGTGTCAAGGATCCCGGTCAGCCTCCGCAGCTTCCACCTCAGGACCGCCCCCCAAGCCAGGGCAGCCAGAGCCAGTGCCGTCACCAGGCTCAGGCTCGGCAGAGCGCCGCCGCCCGTGGGAGTCCACCCTAAAAGCCCAAGGGCGAAGAGGCCGCTGGCGGAGTGGCGCCTGACGGCGTCAACGTTCCGCTCATCGATGGAAGGGGTCGCTGCAAGCACCGATTCCTGGCCAGAGCAAGTCTCTTGGCGCCCGCAGCCAGCGGCGGAGATGAGCTTGTCGGCAAACGTGGGGATCGGGAACCGTTGCAGCGGCCTCTGGGTTGGGATCATGAGACCAGCCAGCACGAGACCGCATAGCCTGACCGGTAGGCCTGACTGTGCCACTCTGCCTCCACCTCGTTTCCCAGTTCGCCGCCGTGGTCCAGGAGCCGTTGGTCACGCCAATCGCCGCCCCACGCACCGCCCCGGGCGCCGCGTCGACTCATCCTCGAAGGTCCGAGTCGGTCAGCAGGGCGTGGTTCCGCCCAGCACCCGAGATCACGGAAGCTCCAAGCAGCCTTATCGGCATTTGGCGAGTGTTTCATTCGTCTGGATTCAGCATTAACCCGGATATTTCACCACGATCGTAGCGAGCCGCGACGAGAGGGACGCAAAGCATCCAGCGATGCCACAGGGCGCACCCGCAGCCGGCGCTCAAAACGCTCGTGGGGCGGGCGGCTACGCCCGCGCGGGACGGCCACGTCCCGCCTCAGCCGCCGTGCAGCGCGGCTAACGCCGCGCCTGGCACCCGTGGCGCAGGCTTGACCGTCCTTTGGCATCCGCGAACGGACAGCCTGCCGCGGCATGCGCGCAAAGCGCGCGCTGCCGGCTGCCTGTCGCTACCCCGGCCAGCGCCGGAATGCCAGCACCGCGTTCAGGCCGCCGAAGGCGAAGGAATTCGACAGCGCCCACTCGACCTGGGCGCGGCGCGCCTGGTTGGGCACCACGTCCAGGTCGCACTGCGGATCGGGCTCCTCGAAATTCGCGGTGGGGGGCAGAATCCCGTTCTTCAGCGTCAGGACGGTAGCGACGGCCTCGATGGCGCCCGCGGCGCCGA
>JBEKLW010000381.1:0-3602 GCA_050008815.1 Bryobacteraceae bacterium | reverse complement strand
CGCCTCGATCGCCAGAGGCTACGCCAACGCCGTCCTTCAGGCGTACTCCGCCTCGGTCCGCAGCCGCGCCATGGACCGGCGCGCCGGCGCGAAGCTCGATTTGCCTATCGATGGCCGCCTCCGCGTGCTCTATAACAGCGAGCTCAAGTCGCGGAATTACATTGTGCCCGGCCTCATCGCGGTCATCCTGGCCATCATCGCCTCGCTGATTACCTCGCTCACCATCGCCCGCGAGTGGGAGACCGGCACGATGGAGCAACTGCTGTCCACTCCGCTCCGGCCCGCCGAGCTCGTGCTTGGCAAGATGCTGGCCTTCTTCGCCCTGGGCTTCGTCGATACGCTGGTCTCGATCGCCGTCGGCGTGTTCGTCTTCCGCGTCCCGCTGCGCGGCAGCCCCTTGCTCCTGATCGCGGCCAGCTCGCTGTTCCTCATTGGCACGCTCTGCTGGGGCATCCTCATTTCGGCCATCGCCCGCTCGCAGGTGCTGGCCTACCAGATGGGCATGCTCACCTCGTTCCTTCCGGCGTTCCTGCTCTCGGGCTTCGTCTACTCCATCGGGAACATGCCGGTCGTCATTCAGGTGATCAGCCACGTGGTCCCGGCGCGTTACTTCGTCACGGTGCTTAAGGGGGTGTTCCTCAAGGGAGTCGGCCTGGAGATCCTCTGGGTCGAGATCGCGTTCCTGCTGGCCTTTGCCGCGATCGTCTTCTTCTTCGCTACGCGGAAGCTCCGTCAGAAGGTGGCCTGAGATGTGGAAACGTGTTCGCGAGATCATCCGCAAGGAGTTCCGCCAGGTGCTCCGCGAGCCGCGCATGCGGATGCTGCTGTTCTTCCCGCCCCTGCTCCAGCTCATCGTCTTCGGCTACGCGGTCAACCTGGATGTCAACCTCGTCCGCATCGCCTGGCTCGACATGGACCGCACGCCCGCCAGCCGCGACCTGCGCGCCGCCTTCGCCGGTTCGAGCCGCTTCGGCATCGTCGCCGCGCCGTCGGGCGAACGGGACGCCGAGCGCCTGCTGGAACGCGGCGATGTGGAGGCCGTACTCGGCGTGCTGCCCGGCTTCGGCCGCGACGTCGCCCGGGGTGTTACGACCTCGGTGCAGATTCTGGTGGACGGCTCGAATTCGAACACCGCCGCGATCGCCTCCAGCTACGCCGGCCAGGTCGTGGCCGGCTTCGCCTCCGACACGCTCGCCCGGCAGCAGCGGACCAGGCTGGTCGCGGGCAGCATGGCCTCCGGCCAGCCGGCCGGTCTAGCCATCCCGGTGGTGGACGTCAGAACCCGCGTGTGGTTCAACCCCGATCTGCTCAGCCGCGACTACTTCATCCCCGGCGTGATCGTGAACATCATCACCCTGGTGACGATCATGCTCACGGCCATGGCCATCGTCCGCGAGAAGGAGATCGGCACACTCGAGCAGTTGATGGTGACGCCGATCCGGCCGATCGAGCTCATGCTCGGCAAGACCCTGCCTTTTGCGGCCGTCGGCCTCGTTCAGGTCGGCTTCATCACCGTGGCGGCGCTGGTTGTCTTCGGCATCCCGCTGCGCGGAAGCCTGCTGCTGCTGTTCTGCGCGGCCATCGTCTACATGATGACCACGCTGGGCGTGGGCCTGTTTGTCTCCACCATCTCCGAGACCCAGCAGCAGGCCGTCATGGGCTCGTTTTTCTTCTTCATGCCGGCCTTTATGCTGAGCGGCTTCGTGTTCCCCATCCGCAACATGCCCGCACTGGTGCAGTGGCTCAGCCTGCTCGACCCGGTCCGCTACTTCATCCAGATCGTCCGCGGGATCTTCCTGAAGGGTACGGGAATCGACGTGCTCTGGCCGCATATGCTGGCCCTATTCGCGTATGGGACGCTGATCCTCGGCGCCAGCGCCCTGCGCTTCCACAAGCGGCTGGACTAAAGACAGTTTCCAACTTCCAGCTATCAGCTTTCAGACGTCAGCGGACAGCCGCACGGCTGGGGCTACTGGAACCGGAAGGAGCGGGCCGTCACGTAGCCGGCCGCCACGGCGGCGAGCGTCAGGGCGATCAGGTGGGGGATGATGGCCGCCGGTCCGGCGCCGAAGCTCATCAGCTTGTGGAGCGCATCCATGGCCCAGCCGGTGGGCAGGAAGAGGGAGAGCTTTTGCGTCCACTCGGGCGTGATCTCGATGGGCCACCAGCAGCCGCCCAGCGCCGCCAGCACGTTGGTGGAAATCACCGCGATGCCGACCGCCTGGCGCGGGTTCCGGGCGAAGTTCCCGAGCATCATGCCCAGGCCGGCCGCCAGCGCCGCGTAAGTGGCCATCACCAGCAGCACGGCCGCCAGATGCGGGCCCCAGTTGACGTGCAGCAGCAGCGTCCCGGCCAGCATCGCGAAGCCGATCTGGATCAGGCCCAGCCCCATCCGCCCGCCCCACTTGCCCAGCACGATCGCGCCGTGCGAGATGGGAGTCGAGGCGAGTCTCCGCAGGATGCCCTGGTCCCGCTCGATGGCCAGCAATACCGAGCCGGTGGTGAGCAGCGTCAGCAGCCCGAACATGACCATGATGCCGGGCACGGACTGCTGGAAGCCGACGGGGGGATCCTTGCGCCGCCCGGCGGAGGTCACCTCCAGAGTGAGCTGGCGCGGCTGCTGAGCCAGTTTTGTGAACGCCTCCGGCGTGGGCGCGGCGCCCTGCTGCCGGAGCAGAATGAGGTCGGCCAGCACGCTGTAGACGGCCCGTGAGACGCGGACCTGGTCGTAATCCGCGCCCATGTCTCCGCCCTTGCGGGTCAGCTCCAGCTTCACCGGCTTACCCGCCAGCACGGATTCCGTGAACCCGGCCGGAATGGTGAGGCGGCGGCGATAGCCGGCCAGCTCCGAGGCGTCGCGCACGCGCACGACGCGGTAGCTGCGCGCCTCCAGGCGGCTGACCAGATGATCGACCAAGTACCCGGCGTCCGGGGGAACGCTCAGCGCGATCGGCTCCCGGGCGTCCGAGGCGCGCGAAAAGCCGCCGGTCATGGCGCCGATGAGGTAGAAGAAGACCACCGGCATGAGGAACGCCCAAAACCAGGTCTCGCGGCTGTGGAACATGTACCTGAGATCCGTGCGGGCCAGGAAGAGCGCGTCTCGTAGCATGGCGGTTTCTCAGAACAGGAAAGCGCGGCGCAGCCGCCGGGCGGCAACGAGAAACGCCAGCGCGCTCACGAGCGCCAGGCCGGCGAAAGACGCCGCGAGCCGCAGTGGCTCAACCGAGCCGGCCATGATCGCCCTGAGCTGAGCCAGCGCCCAGCCGTTCGGAGTCAGCCTCCCGACGGCGGCCAGCGATTCGGGCATGAATTCGATGGGCATGAAGCTGCCGCCGATGATGATGAGCGGAAACATGACCAGGTTACCCAGGATGTTGCCGGCGCGCTCGCTGGAGGCATACACCTGGAGGATCACGAGCAGCAGGAAGAGGCCGGCGCCCGACAGCGCGATCCAGAGCGCCGCCACGGGAAAGTAATGCACCGGCATCTTCACCAGCCAGCGGGCGGTGAGCAATCCCACCACGCCCAGGGCGAGCAGAACCGCCATCGCGGCCACGAGCTTGCCGGCCAGAAGCGTCTCGAGCGGGCGTGGCGTCGTGGCC
>JBEKLW010000380.1:0-3607 GCA_050008815.1 Bryobacteraceae bacterium | reverse complement strand
TGAAGCTTGGGCAGGCCTCGAAAGTGCGGCGACGATGGCCGCAAGAAGGATGGTGGTGGTCTTGTCCATTGCCCTGATGATGCCCCGCCGGGCGCCGCGGCCTGGATGGGGCGCGAATCCCAGGTGCGCGACGTAAGAGTGACGCTAGGCGTGGCCGCAAGGCGCGCAGCCCGGACAGGCTGCCGGCTCGCGCGCCTCAGCGCGCGTCGAGCTTCGCCTGGGCGCGCAGGGTGGCTTCGCGCCGGGCCGCCAGGAACGGCTCAAGCCGCTTCTTGAGCGCCGCGACGAGTTCCGGGCCCGCCGACTCCGGAGAGCCCGCATCAAATGGAGGCTCGGGGTCGTACTCCATCTGGAGCTGTATCCGCTTGGCCTCCGCCTCACCACGCAACAGCGCTGCCAGGTTGAGGCCGAAGTCGATGCCGGCGGTGACGCCCCCACCGGTAATGCGATTGCCGTCAACCACGACGCGCTCGGCCACCGGAATCGCACCCAGCAGCGCCAGTTGGTCGCGCGACATCCAGTGGCACGCGGCTTTGCATCCCTTCAGCAGTCCGGCCGCGCCCAGCACCAGGGAGCCGGTGCACACAGATGTGACATAGCGGGCAGTGGCGCCATGTTTCGCCAGAAAGCCGAGCACCGCGGTATCGTCCATCAGCGCGGTCTGCCCGGCGCCGCCCGGCACGAAGACCACATCGAGCTGAGGACACTCATCGAGCGTCATCGTCGGCAGCAGCGCCAGACCTCCATCGCTCATGACCGGGTCCCTGGTCTTCCACAAGAGGTGGACCTGAGTGTTCGACATGCGGGAGAAAACCTCGAAAGGGCCGGTTAAGTCCAGTTGGGTCAGCTTTGGGTACAACAGCATGCCGATCTGAAGTGGAGATTCCGAGGAAGCGGGAGGCGTCATAGCGGTAGTCCCGGGTTACTGGGCCAGCTCCCTCACCAACCGGTAGAGATACGTTGCGGACTCGTAGAACTGCGCCACCCCAACGCGCTCGTTCTGGCCGTGGGCGCGCATGTCGTCCCGCTCCATGAACAGGCCGGTCATGCCGTAGGTGGGAATTCCCGCGGCGCGGAGGAATCGGCCGTCGGTGGCTCCCGTCCCCAGGCAAGGCACGACCGGCACCCCCGGCCACATCTGGCTGGTTACGCGCTTCGCCGCGCTCAGAATGTCATCGCGCAGCGGGGAGGCCGGCGCGGAGGCCGGGGGCTCGCCGCTTGGCCGAACGCTGACCTTGTCGTCCGCGATCACCTTCTTCAGAGTGTCCAAGACGAACTGGGGCGAATCGTCCGGATGGACGCGGCAGTTGATGTTGGCGCCGGCGGTCTGAGGCAGCGCGTTGAGGGCGTGCCCGCCGTCGAGCATGGTGGCCACGCAGGTGGTGCGCAGGACCGCGTTCCAGGCCGGAGACGCCGCCGCGACGCGCGTAATGGCCTGCTGGCCGCCCCGCGCGACGGCCTGGAAGTCCTCGGCCAGCGCACCCGTGTAGAGACTGGCCGTCGCCTCGAAGTAGGCGCGCGTGACCTCGTTCAGCCGGATCGGGAACTCGTACCTCGAAATGCGTTCCAGCGCCGCCGCCAGCCGGTAAATCGCATTCTCTTTCACGGGCATCGCGCTGTGGCCGCCCGGGTTTCTGGCTTCGATGCGGTAGTCCGCGTAGGTCTTCTCGGCCACCTGGAGGAGGTTCAGCAGCCTCCGGCTGTCATGCATCTCACCCCCACCGCCTTCGTTGAGCGCGAACTCCGCGTCGATTAGCTCGCGGCGGTGCCCGAGCAGCCAGACCGCGCCGTTGTAAGGCCCGCCGCCCTCTTCGTCGGCGGTCAGGGCGACGATGAGATCGCGCGAGGGACGGAAGCCTTCGCGCCGGTAACGGATCAGGTTGGCGATCCAGATGGCGGCCTGCGCCTTGTCGTCGCTGGTGCCGCGCCCGTAGAAGAAGCCGTCCTGCTCGTGGAGCACGAACGGATCGAAGGTCCAATCCGACCGCTTCGCCTCGACCACATCGAGGTGAGCCAGCAAGAGGATGGGCCTCTTGGCGCCGGTCCCACGGTAGCGGACAACCAGGTTCATCTTGTGCGGCGCCGCACCCACCACCTGGATGTCTGACGCCGGGAAGCCGGCGGCCCGCAAGCGCGCGGCCATCGCCTCGGCGGCCGGGGTGGTTGCGCCCGTGCTGAAGCTGGTGTTGATCTCGATCAGCTCTTTGTAGATTTCCCGGGTCAACTGCTGGTCGGCGGCAGGGAAGAGGTTCTGGGCGAAGCCCGGAGACAGAAACAGTGAGACAGCAAGGAAGGTCAGGAAGCGCATACCTGGAGGATACCCGATGCCGTGACCGAATCGCGCGCGTAAGCGAGCGGCTGGCCTGTGTACCGGCTACTCCGTGTCAAGCCTTCAGCCGGGAGAGCACTGTTGCTTGGTGTCCGCTCAGCGTGAAGCCGGTACAGGCGTTCGCCGATCACTGCCATATTGCTGAGCAGACTGGAGATCGCACTTACGCCAACATCGGGATTGAAGACTTGCGGCAGCTTCCCAACAACGCTGCTCAGGGAGACGTGGCGTACTAGGATGCCCACATAGGCCGAGAAGCCAGCTCGTGGACAGGCTAAATCCTTGATTTTCAACAAGCGTTCCGCGCGGCGGGACAACGGTGAAAGTGCTTGACGCGCTTCGTTCGAAACGTGTAAAATTCCAAGGGGTGTCTTGTACTGTGTGCTTGCTGGCCTCGGGACGCAGGAAGTCCTGAAGCGGAGGAGGGAACGTGCGATACGGGTTGCTGTGGACGCTGATGGTTGTAATGGTTGCTGTGCCTGCTTTTGGAGGCCCAATCGTATCCGCACCGGATTTGGGCACTGCCATCTCTTTCGGGATGCTCGGCTACGATATCTCGAACACCGGGGAATCTAAGGTCGTCGGCAATGTTGGGGCCACAAATACGATAACGGGTTTCGGGCCGCCGGTGGGGCCGGGGACCTCAACCACCGGTTTCTTTTATACGGCGCCGAACGTCCCGGGCTCGACCGTCGGAATGGCGTTCACGGACTTCGAAACCGCGTTCGATACGGCCTTTAGCGATGCACTCACGCCACACACGCAGACGGTGGGTGATCTCACGGGCAACCGTACGTTCTATGGCAACAATGTGTACCAGTTTACGTCAACCGACGTCACTTCGACTGCGGACATTACTTTGACCTTCGATGCCCTGTCTGACAGCAGTAATGTTTTCATTATCAGGATTCCCCAGGACTTGACTATTAACGGTCCTTTAACATTCGATCTGATAAACGAAGCGCAGTGGAGGAACATCTACTGGATTGTTGGTAGGACCGCCTCGATCACCGCAGTCACCGTCCCTCAGACTTTTGAGGGAAGCATTCTAGCGGGAACGAGCTTCACCATTGCCGCCAACAACGGGGGAAGTGGGGTGCTTGGGGGCACGATTGACGGCTGTGTGTTCGTGGAGACCGCGAACACCTTGGGCGGCAAGACTTACATAAACGGCTGCAGTGCCACCGCCGCCCCCATCCCCGAGCCGGGGTCCTCTGGACTGGTGGCCCTCGGTTGTCTGCTCGGCGCGTTACGCCTGCGCAAGTTCCGATTCGTCCG
>JBEKLW010000038.1:0-10672 GCA_050008815.1 Bryobacteraceae bacterium | reverse complement strand
GGCCGCTTGCGGAGCCTGCGCGAGCAGATCGAGCGCACGCGCCTGGAGATCGAGCAGGCCGAGCGGCACTACGACCTGGACCGCGCCGCCGAGCTGAAGTACGGCCAGCTCATCGAGCTCGAGCGGCAGTTGAACGCTGGGCAGGCGGCGCTAGCCCAGTCCAGCGGAGCCGCGCGGCTCATCAAGGAAGACGTGGATGAGGAGGACATTGCCGCGGTGGTGAGCCGCTGGACCGGGATTCCGGTCTCGAAGCTGATGGAGGGCGAAGTCGGCAAGCTGCTCCACCTCGATGCCCAGTTGCACCAGCGCGTGGTGGGCCAGGACGAGGCGGTGACGGCGGTGGCCGAGGCGGTCCTGCGCGCGCGCTCGGGGTTGAAAGACCCCAGCCGCCCGATTGGCAGCTTCATCTTCCTGGGGCCCACCGGCGTCGGCAAGACCGAGCTGGCGCGAGCGCTGGCCCAAGCCCTGTTCGACGACGAGCGGGCCATGATCCGCATCGACATGTCCGAATACCAGGAGAAGCACACCGTGGCGCGGCTGATTGGCGCGCCGCCGGGCTACGTGGGCTACGAAGAGGGCGGGCAGCTCACCGAGGCGGTGCGGCGGCGGCCGTATTCGGTCCTGCTGTTCGACGAGATCGAGAAGGCGCACCAGGATGTCTTCAACCTGTTGCTCCAGATCCTCGATGACGGCCGGCTGACCGACGGGCAAGGGCGCACCGTGGATTTCAAGAACACCATCGTCATCCTGACGTCCAATGTCGGCAGCATCCGCATCCTGGAATACCGGGGCGCATTCGAGGGGCGCGAGTACGAGCGGATGAAGAACGCCGTGCTCGAGGAAATGCGCCGGCGCTTCCGGCCCGAGTTCCTGAACCGCGTGGACGAGGTGATCGTGTTCCACTCGCTCTCCGAGGAGCACCTCAAGCAGATTGTCGAGATCCAGCTTGAGCGCCTGCGGGCGCGTTTGGTGGAGCGCCACCTGCGCTTGGAGCTGAGCGAAGCCGCCCGCACGCACCTGGTGCGGTCCGGCTACGACCCCAACTACGGGGCGCGCCCGCTGAAGCGCGCCATCCAGAAGGAGATCGAGACGCCGCTGGCGCGGCTGGTGCTTGAGGGCAAGGTGCGCGACGGCCAGGCCGTCGACGTCGACCTCGATCCAGCCTCCGGCAAGCTGACCTTCACCCCGCAAACAAAAAAACCCGGGACAGTACACTCAAATACCATTTCGTGAGATCTTCGGCGGGTGCGCGGCACTTCGTATTCGATGCCTCGCATCGCGCGTGTCTCAGTTGAGGGTGTACCGTACCACGTCACCCAGCGCGGAAACGGCCGCCAGCGGCTGTTTTTCTCTTGGCCCGACTATCGCCTCTACCTGGACCTGCTTCGGGCAAACGCGAACCGCTACCAACTCCAGATTTGGGCGTACTGCCTGATGCCGAATCACGTCCATCTCATCGTTGTTCCTGAGCGTGGTGTTGCCATGGCGAAGGCCCTGGGACGGACGCATGCTGATTACGCCCGGCACTTCAACCTCACGCAGCGGAGTTGCGGGCACGTGTGGCAGGCGCGTTTCTTCTCCTGTCCTATGGATCGGGCACATCTCTGGCTCGCGATGGCCTACGTCGAGCGCAACCCCGTCCGAGCGGGCCTGGTCGAAGAGGCCCGTTCGTATCCCTGGTCAAGCGCGGCGGCGCACACCCGTGGCGAGGATCCGGTGCAGATCCTCAGTCTGGGGGCCTGGCGAAAGCAGTACACTGTGGAGCGCTGGCGCGAAGTGCTGAGGGCCGGTGTCGCTGAGGAGGCGCTGGCGGAGCGGCTGCGAGAGGCGACGGTGCGTGGTCGGCCGCTCGGCGGCGAGGGGTTCTTGGATGAGCTGGAACGGAAGGCAGACCGCCGGCTTAGACCTCTGCCCGTCGGCCGGCCCAAGAAGAGCGAGGACACGGGCGGAAGCACCCCGCCAGACGCACAGCTCCGGCTCGGAATTGGTATTTGAGTGTACTGTCCCGGGTTTCGTTCGGGGCTCACATCCAGCCACAGTAGGGCGACGCATTCCCGCGTGATGTAGAGATTGCGGCACCGCCCGCTCAGCGGCCCGCGATCAGCTCCCGATGGAGGGCCAGCAGACCGGCGCGGTTCTTCTCACGCTGCTCGTACATTGCGGCCGCCTGAAGCCGGGCCGTGACGCGGTCTTCCGGGATCTCGAACGCGGCGGCAAGCTGCTGGATGGTCTCGCCGCTCCGATGCCGGCGGTAGAGCATCAGCGCGAAGGGCTCAATTGGTCCGGTCATGTGTGCTGGTCCATGCGTCGCCAAAACCCGCCGTGGGGCCCTTGGCAGCGGCCTCCATCACGGCCTCCCGAGGCGGCGCTTCAGGTACTCATCGTACTCCTTTTTTAGCCTCTCATCCTTCGGACTGCCGTAGATCTCGCTGGATTTGTACTTCCCTGTGCGGAGCGTCTTCCTGGTCCACTCGTCGTGGATGTGCGTCTCCTCGGCCCGATCGACCACCTCCTGAACCAGGTGCGGCGGGATGAAGGAAACGCCCTCGCGGTCGCCGAAGACCACGTCGCCCGGCATGACGGTCGTGCTCCCGATGCGCACCGGAATGTTGATGCCCGTCAGCA
Organism: Bryobacteraceae bacterium; assembly: GCA_050008815.1. GTDB lineage: Bacteria > Acidobacteriota > Terriglobia > Bryobacterales > Bryobacteraceae > JBEKLJ01. The sequence goes on along the minus strand of JBEKLW010000038.1, from coordinate 8,047 downwards.
TCACGTTGCGGATGAACGAGGGATGCGCGCCGCGAAAGTAGAGCGCCATATCGAGCGGGAAGACGCCCTCGATATCGCGGATTGCCCCGTCAACCACCAGGCCGCTCTTGGCGACTTCGGCGATGTAGAACGCCAGGTTGTCGCCCACGAACGTGCCGTCCTCGATCTTGCCGTAGAGATCCACCACCAGCACGTCGCCGGGCTGCAGCATGTCGATGACGCGCTGGTTGGGCGAGACGGGCGCGCCGCGCGTCTTGGCCGCGGCCTCGGCCACCTCGGCGACGTCCGGGCGCAGCGGCATGAACTGGGCCGTCACGGCCCTCCCGACCAGCTTCCGGCCCGGGTGAAGGATTTGCCAGTTGCCTTCGTACTGGTTGGGGTATCCCTGCCTGGGCAGCACGGCCCAGATCTCCTCGGAGGAAAGCCCCTTGACCTTCTCCAGCAGCGCGCCGGGGACGTTCGGCCGGCCGTCCTCGAACCGCGCGTATGGGTTCTTGACGGTGTACTGGATCATCTGATCCCGTGTGAAGGTGAACACCTGCGCCTGGGCGGCGATCGCGAGGGTGGAAAGCAACAGCAGGGAGCGCTTCATAGGGAGCATTAGACCACAGCGGCGCGGGAAGGCAAAAGGCTCCGCGCGTGGGCACCAGTGCCGGCGCGGCACGCTGGAAAGCGCGCGTTCGAAGAGCGTCTCTGCGGTGAGGAACTACTTGTCGGTCAGTGCCGCGACGCCGGGCAGCTCGATCCCCGAGAGGAACTCGAGCGAGGCGCCGCCGCCGGTGGAGATGTGCGAGATCTTGTCGGCCACGCCGGCCGCCTTGATGGCCTTCTCGGAATCGCCGCCGCCAACCACCGACAGCGCGCCCGAAGCCGCGACGGCCTTGGCCAGGGCCACCGTGCCGGCGTCGAAGGGCGGTTTCTCGAACACGCCCATGGGGCCGTTCCAGATGATGCTTTTGGCCTTGGCGATCTCGGCCGTAAAGAGGGCGACGGTTCGGGCGCCGATGTCCACGCCCATCAGGCCGTCCGGGATGGTCTCGACGGTGCTGCTCGGAGCGCCCGCCGCCAGCTCGGCCGCCACCACGTGGTCCACCGGCAGCAGCAGCTTCTGGCCGGCCTTGCCGAGGATCTCCTTGGCCAGAGCGATCTTGTCCTCCTCCACCAGCGACTTGCCTGTAGGCTTGCCCTGCGCCCGCATGAAAGTGTAAGCCATGGCGCCGCCGATCAGCAGCCGGTCGACAATCTTGAGCAGGTTCTCGATGACCTCGATCTTGTCGGATACCTTGGCGCCGCCCAGGATGCCGATACACGGCAGCGGCGGGTTCTGGGTCACCTTGGTGAGGTACTCGAGCTCCTTCTCCATCAGCAGGCCGGCCGCGGCCTGGGGAACGAACTGGATGATGCCGACGGTGGAGGCGTGCGCGCGGTGCGCCGTGCCGAACGCGTCGTTGACATAGCAGTCGATGCCCTGGGCGAGTTGCTCGGAAAAGCCGGGGTCGTTCTTCTCCTCCTCCGGGTGGAAGCGCAGGTTCTCGAGCAGGATGACGCTGTCCGCGCCGGCCTTGAGCTTCTCGACCTCCGGGCCGATGCAGTCCGGCGCCATCGCGACGGGGCGGCCCAGCAGCTCCTGCAAGCGTACCGCCGCCGGGCGCAGGCTCAGCTCCGGGTTCGGCTTGCCTTTCGGCCGGCCCAGGTGGCTCGCCAGAACCAGCCGCGCGCCCTGCGCCAGCGCGTACTGGATGGTGGGCAGAGAGGCGCGGATGCGCTTGTCGCTGGTGATTTCCTGGCCGCCGGGCGCCAGCGGAACGTTGAAATCGACTCGAATGAAGACGCGCTTGCCAAGCAGATCCAGATCGCGAAGGGACAGCTTTGCCATGGTCACCTCTCGACAGAATTGAGACCTTTCAGCGTAGCACGGCCCAGCGCGCTCACCGGGCCAGCCGCTTGCTGCGGTGCCGTCAAAAGAATCCCCGAGCCACCAGAGTCGCCGGGGATGGAATGGACGAGGGAAACGGCTCCAACAGTGCGGTTGGATGTACAATCGGTGGTGGTCAGGAGGCCAAATCGGGAATCCTGGCTGAGGGAGCGAAGGGTGCCCAAAGTCATACTCGTAAATCCTGCGACGTATACTGCCGGGTACAGCTTCTTTACTCCGAGGTGGCTGTTTGTACTGGCTCAGGCCACTCCCTCCGACCTGATCGGCGATCCGTTGATCGTCGATGAGTCGGTCGAAGAACTCGATGCCGAGCTCGTCCGCCCCGGAGACATCGTCGGGGTCGGCATTACCAGCGGAACTTGTGTGGCTGGCTACCGGGTGGTGAGGGAGGCCAAGTCGAAGGGCGCAACGGTGATCGTGGGCGGGATCCACGCGACCATCTTTCCGGATGAGCCGCTGGAGATGGGGGCTGATGGCGTGGTCACTGGCAATGGCGATGTCATCTGGCGCCGGGTGATCGAAGATGCGCTCACCCACCGGTTGCAGAAGCATTATCGCGGCGGCCGCATCCCGGGTGAGGCGATGCTCAAGGCGCGTTGGGACCTGCTCGACCCGTCCAAGTACATGTTTCCGACCGTGCAGACCGTGGCAGGCTGCCCCGAGAACTGCAACTTCTGCTCCGTCTGGGTCATGGACGGGCGCCACCCACGCCAGCGGCCAGCCGGTAGGATCATCGAGGAGGTCAACGAGCTCTCCGACCTGGGCTTTCGCTACATCGCTTTCGCCGATGACAATTTCAACCCGGCGACCCTGGGCCGGATCGCGCGCGAGCCGAATGCGCAGAGGAGGACGGAGCTTGAGCGCGTCCGGGAGGAGCGGTTACGATTTTTTGCCGAGTACGACCGCAGGGTTCCCAAGACCGTCTCCGCCATCACCCAGATGACCTCGGAGGTGATCAGCGACGACGAGTATTTTTCGGCGATGTATCACCAGGTGCAGATCAGGGCCGCGCTGATCGGCGTCGAATCTTTCTCCGCGGAGGGCCTGGCCAGCGCTAACAAGGGGGGGAACCCCGTTGGCCAGGACATGGTCGAGACGATCCGCAAATTCCAAGAGCGGGGCATCGTGGTTATGAGCTCAATCATCTCCGGTCTCGAGTCCGATACGGTCCAGACGCTCGAAACCATGCGCCGATTCGCTCATGAGTCCGGCACCTTGCTGGCCCAATTTACCTTCTACAGCCCCTACCCCGGAAGCAAGGATTACTACGAAATGATCCGCGATCAAAAAAATATCGGGCGAGCGGACTTTACCCCGAAACACAAAACTCAGCTCCTGCGGGACCGCTTTTGGCTGACTACGCTCAGGCCCGCCGATTTTCTGAAGCACCCCCACATGAGCCGGAATGAGTTGATCGCTGAAAACAAGAAGTGCTGGGACACGTTCTACTCTTGGCGGGAAACCTGGAAGCGGACAAGGAGCGGATTCTTGAAGTCGCGGCCCTTATCGGCGAGGATGACCTACATCTGTTTCTGCCTGGCCTTCAAGCGGGTCTTTGCCGGACACGGGATTTCGGCCGATGACGTGCGCAGACAGAGGATAGGGTTGATGACCAGATTCATCATCAAACTGGGGGTGGGGGTGTACAGTCACCTTTTCCGCCGGAAGGTTGGCTTACGGGTCTCCTTGGTACGCCCAGGGTGGAGGCCGGTCATGGGCCTCGAGAAGAAGTAACTGCTTAGCGGCCTTGAACCAGAAGGCCGACTCGCCGCACAGGGGTAGCACGCCGGCAGCGGGCGACGCCCCGTGCCGTTATAGTTCGAGCTCGCTGTGGAAGCCCTTGTGGATGGCGTACAGGGCCAGCTCGAGCCGGTCCGAGACGCCCAGCTTGTCGAAGATGTTGTGCAGGTGGTTCTTCACGGTCTGCTCGCTGATGAAGATCTTCTCAGCGATCTCTTTGTTCTTGAACCCCTGCGCCACCAGCGCCACGATCTCGCGCTCGCGCTGGCTCAGCGGGCTGCGCTCGCGTCCCTTCCGGTCCGTCGGCGATAGCCGTCCGGGCGAGGCGAACTGCCGCATGACGGCGGCGGTGGTGTGTGAATCCAGCCAGATCTCTCCCGCATAGACCTTGCGGATGCTCTTGTAAAGCAGCTCCGTGGCCGTCTGCTTGAGAACAATGCCCGAGCAGCCCAGCTTCATGGCCTGAACGAACTCGTTCTTGTCCTCGGAAGCAGTGAGGATGATGATCCTCGTTCTGGTACCCGAGCTCTTCAGGTTCTGGAGCACAGAGAGACCGTCCAGGCCCGGCATCCGGAGGTCCAGCAGCAGGATGTCCGGCTCGGTCTGCCGCACTATTTCCATCACTTCGTTGCCGTCCCGCGCTTCGCCAACTACTTCCAGATCGTCTTCGAGGCTGAGCAGCTTGCGAAGACCGTCGCGGAAGATCGGATGGTCATCGGCGATGACGATCCGGATGCCTCGCTGGCGTGGAGTACTAGGCGCGGGCTCAGAGGGGAGAGTGGATGTGTCGTCGCTCATGGTTCAGTCGATTCTAGAGCGGCTAATAGTACTATGTCAATCGCGGTAATGATTAAACCCTTTTAATCAAACCTGAAAATGCCTGAAAAACGGCGCAGGCTGACCGATCCGCAGACCGCCAGGCCAGCCCGAACCGCCGGAAGAATCGGGGTACTGGATCAAACCGCCTAGGCTGAAACGCACTGAAACGACAACCGCACCGGTTGGGGCGAGGGTTTCCCTTGACAGCCGATGGGAGCAGGTGCATATTGGTCCCATCGACGACCGATGGGAAATCGTGATAGCAGTCATGGACTCCTCCCCGGCACGCTGGAGATGCTGGTACTGAAGGCCCTGACGCACGGTCCCACGCACGGCTACGGCATCGCGCAGCACATCCAGGGGGTTTCCGACGACGTGTTCCATCTCAGCGAGGGCTCGCTCTACCCGGCCTTGCGGCGGCTGCTGGTCAAGGGTTGGGTGACGGCCGATTGGGGTGTCTCGGAGAACAACCGGCGCGCCCGGTACTACAAGCTGACGCCAGCGGGCTGCACCCGGCTGGGAGCGGAAGCTGAGAGGTTTGCGCGCGTCGCCGGCGCCATGGCGCGCCTGATGCAGACGCCCTGAGCCGGCCGGGCTAAGGCTAGGCCTCTCTCCAGAACAGCTCGGCGTCGGAGCGGCGGACGTAGTTGGCGTCGATCGCGGCCGGGTCCTGAGCGCGGCCGGCGCAAAACTCCTGGGCGGCGATCCGGCCGATGGCACCGGCCAGCGCCCGCGGCACGTCTTGGAGGGGCGCTCTCTCGAACCGCGTCCCCTGGAAAGCCGCACGCAAGGGGCCGAAGTCGGTCGCCAGGAACTCGATCTCACCCTCGGGCAGCCCTTCCAGCCATCCAGCGAAGCTGGTGACAACCTCCGGGGAGAGGACCTGCAAGCCTGCGTCATAAACGGCGGCATAAACCTGGTTCCGGCGGGCATCCAGCACCGCGGCTCGGAGCGGCGCCGAGCCGAACCAGGCCATGGCCTTCAGATTCGAGACGGCGACGACGGGTTTGCCGAGGGCCTCGGCCAGCCCCTTGACGGCGGCCAGGCCGACCCTCACCCCGGTGAACGAGCCGGGGCCGGCGGCAGCGGCGAAGCAGGCCACCTCGTCCAGCGCCCAGCCGCTGTTCCGCAGGATGGTCTCGACGTGGCCGAACAGCACCCGGCTGAAGCCCTCCGTCGTCTGCATCTCAAGTTCTGAGACCAACCCGTCGCCTTCGACGAGGGCGATGCTGCCGAACTCGGCGGTCGTGTCCAGAGCAAGGATGCGTGGTTTCACTTTGAGAGCTGGTAGACGCGGATCAGGGAATAAACCTTGCCGTTGGCGTTCATGCCGTAAAGGCGAACGGCCAGTGCGGCCGGATAGGAGCTGGCGATGTCGGAGGGGATGTTGAAGACGCCCTCGCGTCCGGTGCCGATCACGCGATAGCCCCGTTGATCGGGGGTCACCTCGCCGGTCCACAGCCACGTCATCGCGCGCGTCGCGCGCGTCTCCCGCGTCACCCTGGCGGCGAACTTGGCCGGACTGGAAAGCGAAAGCGCGTCCCCGGACGGCGCGGCGACCTCGAACGGCGTCCTCTGCGGCAACTGCTCGATCTCCTGCATGAGGATGGCCCGCGACTCGAACTTGTAGCTCCTCCGCAGCCCTTCCAGGCGGCCCTCGCGGTAAATGTGCAGGACCCAGTCGTGCGCCCGGTCGGGCGGCGTGCCGGTGAAGCGGTCGCCCTTGAAGCCTTTGAGCTTGGTGCGCTCGCCGGTAATGGGATTGAACCACTCGGCGTCGTAGCCGCGCTTCTGAACCAGGATCTCCACCGAGCCGGGCTTCTCGACGTAGATGATGTACTCGATGCCCTCGGTGCCATCCTGGGTGACCCGCTCGAGCGCGAGGGCACGGCCGCCGTCCACGTCGAAATACGGCTCCAGCTCCCAGTGCCGCGTGCGGGAGAAGAAGTCGAACCAGATCCCCATCTGCCGCGCGGCCGGCGAATCGGCGAAGCGCGGATCGACGGCGGCCCCGCACAGGCCCGAGGTCCCGGTGTTCGAGAAAGTCGGATACTGGCCGCTGACGGTGGCGTTCCACAGCCGGCGGCGGAACGCATCGGCGTCCACGCCCTCGCCGCCGGCCTTTCCCGCGCCGCCGTCCTCGGCGGCGAAGCCGAGGTTCACGAACGGCGCGGCGAAGAGCTGGTGCTCGATGCTGCCGAGCTGGTCATCGGGCGACTGGTAGGTGACGAAGCTCATCCATTCGTCGCCGGCGAGGGGCGAGGAGGTAGCCAGCGTGCCGGTCGAGCGCGGGCGCTGGTAGGGGTCGAGCTTCTTTAGCAACTGTCCTATGTGCTTGAGCAGCGCGCGGCCGTTCTCGTACGTCTCGAATGCCTCGACTCCCTGCCAGGTCACCTCGAAGGCTGCGTAACGTGCGACGACGTAGCGAACATATCGCTCGCGCTGCTCCCAGGAGGGGAAGAGCGAGGTGAGCTGGCCGTCGCCGTAAGCCAGCAGCAGGTCCGCGATGATGCCCTTGGAGTTCAGGTAGCGGACGCGCTCATCGATTTCGCGGAATACGGCCGGATCCGGGCGGTCGGCCGACGGGTATGCCCGCTGCGGCCCCCCGGGGCGGGGAAGGAGGACGCCGCGGATGTGGTTGAACTTCTGGGCGGCCCGGGCGTCCACGATGCGCTCGAACGCGGCGCGGTCGATGTAGCCGAAGGGGTACAGCGTGTCGCCCATCCACAGGTGCGGCGTGCGGACGTCTTCATTCACCCAGGCCCAGTGGTGGACGTTGATGGGGCGCAGGAAGCCGGGCGACTTCGACTCCGTCGCCGTGAACTGCAGCTCCTTCCCGTTGAAGCGCGCGATGTTGCTGCTGACGCGGAAAACCCACGTGCCCGCCTCCATGGGTTTGAACCGGATCACGAGCCTCTGGCCGCCATCCCAGAACCCCGGCACGCGGTAGGTTCGATAGCGCGGCGAGCGGAACTCAGCTTCCAGTACGACCGTGAGGTAGGGGTTCGGGTGGGCCGTGGTCTCCTCGGAGGAAAGCTCGAAGGTGATGTCGCAAGGGCTGAAGGCCGGGGTGGGCGGGCACACGGTCTGGCCCATGGAGAGAACCGCTGCGGCGGCCAGGAGTAGGAGCATTCGAGCGCGCATCGCTGATATCCAGTGTAGACGCGCCTCGAGGCAGCCGTGTTGCCGCTCGCGCGGGCCAGGACGCAGCGGCACTTTGCTCCACACGCTACAAACCATGCCGGCGCTTGGCGACCCTCGCGCGCTGCTCGGTCAACGACGTACACCCACGAGCCGAGCCGCGACCGGAAGGGAACTGTGAAAAAATCCTGGGGACACGCCTGCGGGCCACCTGAAGTGAAGCATTTGCGGTAGCGAGCCCGAAGTGTCCCCGGATTTTTCCACGCGGCAGGCTGTCCGTTTGCGGATGCCAAACGACGGCAAAGCCCGCGCCACGCATCAGGAGCGCCGCGCGTCGGAGACGGAACCTACGTCCGCCGACGCGGGAGCCCGCTCCTGGTCCTTGTACTGGAGTTGGTAGAGCTTCCAGTA
>JBEKLW010000379.1:0-3612 GCA_050008815.1 Bryobacteraceae bacterium | reverse complement strand
CTGGCCTCCGAGGTGGGCGTGCTGCCGGTTGAGCCCGAGGAGGTGCGCCTCAAGGGCCGGCTGCAGCCCGGCCGCATGTTCCTGGTCGACACCACGCAAGGGCGAATCATCCCCGACCAGGAGATCAAGCAGGCGCTGGCCGCGCGCCGCCCCTACCGGCAGTGGATCGAGGAGCACCAAGTCACGCTCGACCGGCTGCCCGAGCCGCCGCGCTGGCACCCCACGGACTACGATTCGATCCTCCAGCGCCAGCGCGCTTTCGGCTATACGGACGAGGACCTGAAGTTCATCCTGACGCCGATGGCCGTGGACGGTCAGGAGCCGGTGGGCTCGATGGGCTGCGACACGCCGCTGGCCTGCCTGTCGGACCAGCCGCAGCCGCTGTTCAATTACTTCAAGCAGCTCTTCGCCCAGGTGACCAACCCACCCATCGACCCGATTCGCGAAGAAATGGTGATGTCGCTCGAGAGCTTCATCGGGCACGAGCGGAACATCCTCGACGAAACGCCGCAGCACTGCCACACGCTAGAGCTGCGGCACCCCATTCTGACCAACTACGACCTGGAGAAGCTGCGGCGGCTCTCCTGGGGCGATTTTCTGGCCACGACGCTTCCGGCGCTGTTCCGCGTCGAGGGCGGCGAGAAGGAGCTGGCGCGGGCGCTGGACGGCCTGTGCCGGCGCGCATCACTGGCCATCAAGAACGGCTACACGGTGCTCATCCTCTCCGACCGCGGCCTGGATGAGGAGTACGCGCCGATTCCCTCGCTGCTGGCGCTGACGGCGGTTCACAATCACCTGATCCGCGAGAAGACGCGCACGCAGGTGGCGCTGATCGTCGAGTCGGGCGAGCCGCGCGAGGTAATGCACTTCGCGCTGCTGATGGGCTACGGCGCCAGCGCCATCAACCCCTACCTGTGCATCGAGACCCTGGAGGACATGCACCGCCGGGGCCTGTTTCCGGCGGGCGTCACGTTCGAGGCGGCGCTCAAGAACTTCAAGAAGTCCCTCAACAAGGGCCTGCTGAAGGTGATCTCGAAGATGGGCATATCGACGCTGCAGAGCTACCGGGGCGCGCAGATCTTCGAGTGCATCGGGCTGAACAAGAGCGTGGTGGAGAAGTACTTCACCGGGACGGCGTCGCGCGTGGAGGGCATCGGCCTGGACGTGATCGCGCGCGAGGCCAAGCTCAAGCACGAGTTCGCCTTCCGCAAGGTGGGCGAGTCCGATGCCGAGCTCGTGACCGGCGGCAGCTACCACTACCGCGCCAACGGCGAGTATCACCTGTTCAATCCCCTGACGATCTCCAAGCTCCAGCAAGCCGTGCGGCAGGAGAGCCGGGAGAGTTACAGGGAATACGCCGAGGCCGTCAACAACCAGGCGCGCCACCTGGCGACGCTGCGCGGGCTGATGGACTTCCAGTTCAACCGCCGGGCGATTCCGCTCGAGGAGGTCGAGCCGGCCAGCGAGATCGTCAAGCGTTTCTCGACCGGGGCCATGTCCTTCGGGTCGATCTCCAAGGAGGCGCACGAGACGCTGGCCATCGCCATGAACCGCATCGGCGCGAAGTCCAACACCGGCGAGGGCGGGGAGGACGAGGAGCGATTCAAGGACGAGCGCCGCAGCGCCATCAAGCAGGTGGCCTCCGGCCGCTTCGGCGTGACCGCGAACTACCTCACAAACGCCGACGAGCTGCAGATCAAGATCGCGCAAGGCGCCAAGCCGGGCGAAGGCGGGCAGCTTCCCGGGCACAAGGTGGACGAAATCGTGGCCCGGGTGCGCCACTCGATCCCCGGCGTGCAGTTGATCTCGCCGCCGCCGCACCACGACATCTACTCGATCGAGGACCTGGCCCAGCTCATCTACGACCTGAAGAACGTCAACCCGCGGGCGCGCATCTCGGTGAAGCTGGTGGCCGAGGTCGGCGTGGGCATCGTGGCGGCGGGGGTCGCCAAGGCGCACGCGGACCTGGTGCTCATCAGCGGGCACGACGGCGGCACCGGCGCCTCCCCGCTCACTGCCATCAAGCACTCGGGCGTGCCCTGGGAGCTGGGCTTATCGGAAACGCAGCAGGTGCTGGTGATGAACGACCTGCGGCGCCGCATCCGGGTGCAGGTGGACGGGAAGCTGCAGACCGGCCGCGACGTCATGATCGCCGCGCTGCTGGGCGCCGAGGAGTTCGGCTTCGCCACCGCTCCGCTGGTCTCCCTGGGCTGCATCATGATGCGCAAGTGCCATCTGAATGTGTGCCCGGTGGGCATCGCCACGCAGAATCCCGAGCTGCGCAAGAAATTCGCCGGTCAGCCCGAGCACGTGATCCGCTATTTCTTCTACGTGGCCGAGGAAGTGCGCGAGCTGCTGGCGCAGCTTGGCTTCCGTACGCTGGAGGAGGCGGTGGGCCGCGTGGACCGGCTGGAGATGAAGGGCGCCGTCGAGCACTGGAAAGCCCGCGGGCTGGATTTCTCGCAGATCCTCTACAGCCCGCCGGTGCCGGGCCGCGTGGCGCGCCGGTGCGTGACGGCGCAGGACCACGGCTTGAGCCAGGCGCTCGACTACCAGCTCATCGAGCGGGCGTGCGAGGCGCTCGAGGGCGGCGCGCCGGTGGAATGCAACTTGCCAATCCGCAACGTGCACCGCACCGTGGGCGCGATGCTCTCGGGCGAGGTGGCGCGGCGTTACGGCTCCGCTGGCCTGCCGGAGGACACCATCAAGTTCAATTTCACCGGCTCCGCCGGTCAGAGTTTCGGGGCGTTCCTGGCCAAGGGCGTGACACTGACGCTCGAGGGCGACGCCAACGATTACGTGGGCAAGGGCCTCTCCGGAGGGCGGCTCATCGCCTATCCGCCCCGGGGGTCCACGTTCCGTCCGGAAGAGAACATGATCGTGGGCAACGTCTGCCTGTATGGCGCCACCAGCGGCGAGGCGTTCTTCAACGGCATGGCGGGCGAGCGTTTCTGTGTTCGCAATTCGGGCGCCACGGCGGTGGTCGAGGCGGTCGGCGACCACGGCTGCGAGTACATGACCAGGGGGCTGGTCGTGGTGCTCGGGCCGACTGGACGCAACTTCGGCGCCGGCATGACCGGCGGCATCGCCTTCGTGCTGGATGAGACCGGCGATTTTGCGCGCGTGCAGTGCAACCAGGCCAGCATCGACCTGGAGCCGCTGGGGGACGACACGGCTGACGCCATGAAGCTGCGCAAGCTGATTGCACGGCACGCCGAGCTGACCGGCAGCCCGCGCGCCCGCTGGATTCTGGAGAACTGGGAGACGATGCTGCCCAGGTTCCTCAAGGTGTTTCCGCAGGAGTACAAGCGGGTGCTGGGCGTTGCGCGCCCGGCCCAGCGGCTGCCGGCGATGCCACCGCCGCAGCCAGTGGCTCCGGGGGAGGTGGCCCGTGTGTAGGGTGGGGCCGGCAGCCGGCGGCGGACAGCGCAGACCGAGCCGCGACCGTGAGGGAGCGGATTCCTGGTCGCACCGTAGCGCGCGCACTCTTGCGTGCCGCGTCGGCACTTGTGCCGACGCTTGGCTGAGTTCGGCCGTAGTCCGTCCGCAGTCGCAGGCTCGGCCTGGAGGCCGAGCCGCGGGACTGGAGTCCCGCCCTACAATCAGGCCGCG
>JBEKLW010000378.1:0-3629 GCA_050008815.1 Bryobacteraceae bacterium | reverse complement strand
CTGATCCAGGAGAAGGTCATCCTGTTCGTGGACGACAACCTCATCGGCACCCGCCGCGATCATCTCGCACAGTCCAAGGAGCTCTTCCGGGCGATGATTCGGGAAGGGCTGACCCGGCCCTGGATCTGCCAGGCGACGATCAACTTCGCGGACGATGAAGAGCTGCTGGATCTCGCCGCGCGTGCGGGATGCCAGGGCGTGTTCATCGGGTTCGAATCCCCGACCGTCGAAGGGCTGGTTGCGCTGAACAAGAAGTTCAATATCCAAAAGGGCAGAAACTTCCACGAATCGGTCCGCCGCATGCAGCGGCACGGTCTGATCGTTGTCGGCTCGTTCATCATTGGGATCGACACGGACAAGCGGGGGGCCGGAGAGATGATCGCCGGCGCGGCCAGGGAATACGGCGTCGACGCCGCAAACGTCCTGATCCTTACTCCACTTCCCGGAACCAAGCTGTATGCTGAGCTGGAGCGCGAGGGCAGGATCCGTGCGAACGACTACCCGCGGGACTGGACGTATTACACTCTGACTTATCCCGTGGCCGACTACAGGAATTTTACCTGGGCGGAACTGCTGGAAGAGGTGAACCAGTTCAACGACCGGTTCTACTCCTATCCGCAGATCGTGCGACGGATGCTGCGCGCCGCCAGGCACACGCACAGTCCCAGACAGTTTTTCGGCGCACTGGTTGCCAACCTGAGCTTCCGGTCCAACCACCGCCTTGACAGGCGTCTCTGCGCCGGCCGGGTTCCTGCTCCCAGTTTCGGCGATGTCTCCCCGGCGCAACTGGGCGTCTAGCCCGGCCTAGCCCTGCACGGAGCGCCCGTGTGCGCTAAGCTGATGGGGAAGAGAGCGACTGGAATGAATCCCGCCAGGCGGCCTGCCGTACTCCGTGTGTTTCTGGTCCGGCCGTCGAAGTACGACGACGAAGGCTTTGTCATCCGCCACTGGCGGGCCGTGGTGCCCACCAACAGCCTCGCTTGTCTCAACTCCCTCACCGAGGATGTTCGCCAGCGGCGCCTGCTGGGCGAGGTGGAGCTGCGGGTTCAGGTGCTGGATGAGGCCGTCACCAGGCTCCCGCTCCGGAAGATCTCCCGCCTCAACCGCCGCTCCGGGGAGCGCGTGCTGGTCTGCCTGGTGGGAGTGCAAACCAACCAGTTCTGCCGGGCGGCCGACATTGCGCTGGAGCTTCGGCGCGAGGGCGTCGCGGTGATGATTGGCGGGTTTCACGTAAGCGGCATGCTGGCCATGTTTCCCACCGTGCCGCCGGAAATCCAGCAACTGGTGGACGCCGGGGTGAGCGTGGTAGCCGGCGAGGTGGAGCATCGCTGGGCGGACCTGCTTCGGGATGCCTGTGAAGGGCGCCTCCAACCCATCTATCGCTTCCTGGACGACCCTCCCGATCTCTCCACCGCTCCGCGTCCCATCATGTGCAAGCAGTCCTTGCGCGGGTTCGTTCATGCCAACTACGGCACCATCGACTGCAGCCGCGGCTGTCCCTTCAACTGCTCCTTCTGCACCATCATCAACATTCAGGGGCGCAAGACCCGCTACCGCTCCCCGCAGTGCATAGAGGAGACGATTCGGGAGAACTACCGGGATTCCGGCGTTAACCTCTACTTCTTCACCGACGACAACTTCGCCCGAAACCCGGCCTGGGAAGACATCTTCGACCGCCTCACGGCCCTCCGTCAGGAAGGCATTCCGGTCGAGTTCACCATGCAGGTGGACGTCGTCTCCTCGAAGATGCCCGGCTTTGTCGAGAGGGCGGCGCGGGCCGGCTGCACCAGCGTCTTCATCGGGATGGAGAGCCTCAATCCCCGCAACCTCCAGGACACGGCCAAGACGCAGAACCACGTGCAGGAGTACAACGCCGTCATTGCGCAATGGCACGACGCGCGGATCCGGACGCTGGTCGGCTACATCATCGGCTTGCCCCACGACACCGAGCAGAGTGTGGGGGAGGATGTGGAGCGGTTGATCAAGGAGGTTCGGCCCGATCAGGCCAGCTTCTTCATGCTGACGCCTCTGCCCGGTTCCAGGGACCACCAGCGCATGCTGGAAGGCGGGGTCCCCATGGACGCCGACTACAACAACTTCGATTCGTGCCACGAAAGCATGGCGCTTCCGCACATGCGGGGCGGCGCATGGACGCGGGCCTATGAGGCGGCCTGGCGCAGCTTCTACAGCCTCGAGAACATGAAGGCCGTGCTCTCCCGCATGGATCCGAAGAATTACTGGGGCGCCTTCAAGAATTTCTGCTGGTACAAGCACTCCGTCGCCGTCGAGCGCGCCCATCCCATGCTGACCGGTTTCTGCCGCCTCAAGGACCGCAAGACTCGCAGGGCCTGCTTCCCCCGCGAGAGCCGCTTGGCGCACCTGCGGCGGCGCGTTCCCGAGGTCTGCCGGTCGCTGCGGGATTTCATCCGCTTCATGCTGGAGATGGAAGAGTTGTGGCTGGAGACCCGTAACCGCAGCGAGACCGAGCTGCGCGTGCTGGAGGAACTCGTGCGGATGCGAGCCGGGCTTCGCCGCCGCCTGCGGATCTCGGAACTGCAAGCCGGCTACGTCCGGGCCAAGGCGCACATGCCTTCCATCGAGGTCCCCTCGCGGCTCAGTTTGTTCTGGGAGAACGTTTCACTGTGGCGGATTAGCAGCCTCCGCCAAACGCGCAGCGACCTGGAGAGCTTCTGGGCCGGGGTGCTGTGGCGGGTGCGCCGCGGCCGCGTCTGGGTGCTGCTGCGGGTTGACCAGATTGCGCTGAATGCCTTCCGGGAGGTCCGCCTGGCCGCCGGCTTTCTTACCGCCTTCGTGAACGGCGGGATCTAGCCCGATCTTCTCACACGCCTTCGGCTGCGCATCGCCGCGCCGCTAGCGCCGTAGCGCGCGCTCTTGAGCGTGCCGCGTCGCCACTCATGGCGACGCACGGCGACTTTCGCATGCTGCTCTGTCAACGACGTGCGCCCCCTGGCCGAGCCGCGACCGTGAGGGAGCGGAGCCTTCTCGATCACCGTCCTGCCTCTGCGGCGCTAGCCGCGCTGCCGCGCGGTTAGCGCCGCGGCACGCCTCTGCGGCGAAGCCGCGCCGTGGATGTACAATCGATGCGGGGCAGGATGGCGAAACGGAAATCCTGAGTAGTAGCGTGTCGGGCCACGGAGGTGAACATGCCAGCCGGCAACGTGCACTCGGCATCGCCACGATCTGGAATCAGGCTCCTCCTCGGCGCATGGCTCCTTCTGCCGCTCTCGGTACCCTGTTTCGGGCAAGCGGTCGGCGCACCCGCAATCAACCCGGGCGGCATCGTGAGCGCCGCCAGTTACGGGACCGCGGTGGCTCCCGGAAGCATCGCCGCGGTGTTCGGGAACTTCCTGCTGAGTTCGCCGTCTTGGGCTTCGACCCTGCCGCTTCCGACTGATCTTTCCCAGCTTTCCATGCAGTTCGACGGCGCGCTCGCCGTTCCTCTCTTCTACACCGACGGCGGCCAGGTCAACATTCAGATTCCCTGGGAGTTGGCCGGGCATGCGCAAGCCATGCTGACGGTTACGGTAAACGGCCAGACCAGCGCGCCGCAAGCCATCGATCTGGTGGCCTACGCGCCGGGCATCTTCACCACGAACATGCAGGGCAGC
>JBEKLW010000377.1:0-3632 GCA_050008815.1 Bryobacteraceae bacterium | reverse complement strand
TCCTCGCGCCTGTGTACACTGGAACGACGCGGTGAGACGAGTATTCCCAGGAATCAAACCATGAAGAAGACACTGGTGCTGTCGTTGTTGCTGTTCACCCCGGTGCTGCTGGCGCAGAAGTTCGAAGGGCTGGCCCCCACGCCGCCCATGGGCTGGAACAGTTGGAACACGTTCCAGGGCAGGATCAGCGAAAGACTGATCAGAGAGGTGGCGGAGGCCCTGATCTCGAGCGCCATGCAGGAGGCCGGCTATCGATATCTGGTGATCGATGATGGGTGGGAAGCCAACGAGCGTGACAGCCAAGGCAACTTGGTTCCCGATCCCGCGCGCTTCCCGAACGGGATGAAGGCCCTTGGCGACTACCTGCATTCCAGGGGCTTCAGGTTCGGCATCCACAATTGCGCGGGAACCAAGACTTGCGCCGGGTTTCCCGGCGGGCGCGGCCATGAGTTTCAGGACGCCCGCACTTACGCCTCCTGGGGAGTCGACTATCTGAAGTACGACTGGTGCAATCACGGGACGGCCAATGCCCAGGAGACTTACTCGACCATGCGCAACGCGCTGTACACCGCCGGCCGGCCCATCGTTTTCAGCCTCTGTGAATGGGGTGACACCAAGCCCTGGACCTGGGGCAGAGAGATCGGTCATTTGTGGCGGACCACCGGCGACATCATGGCCTGCTATGACTGCCAGGGCGTGTATTCCCTGGGCTGGAAATTCATCCTCGAACGCCAGGTGGGCTTGGAGCAGTACGCGGGGCCTGACCACTGGAACGATCCCGACATGCTGGAAGTCGGCAATCCGGGCTTAAGCCTGGCCGAATCCCGCGCGCACTTCAGCCTCTGGAGTATGCTCGCCGCCCCGCTGATGGCCGGGAACGATGTGCGCGGCATGTCCGGCGACATCCGTCAGATCCTGACCAACCGCGAAGTCATCGCCATCAACCAGGACCCCCTCGGCAGGCAGGGATACCGTTTCATGAACCATCCCGGCAAGCAGATCTGGGTGAAGGAGCTATCGCGCGGCGAATGGGCCGTCTGTTTCTTCAATGATGGCGAAGGAACCGTGCAGTTGCGGGTCGATTGGAACCATCTGCCGTTCCTCAAGGGAACCTACCGCATTCGCGACCTTTGGCAGAAGAAGGACCTGGGCCAGACCTCCACTGAATTCCAGGCCCCTGTCGCCTCGCACGACGTGGTTCTGCTGAGGCTCAGCCCGCTCAAGTAAGCGAAACGCGCCCGCGTCGGCGCGGCTACTCGGTCTTCTTGGCGGAGAACTCTCGCCCGATGTGCCAGATCTTGAGTGAGACGACTTTGCCGACGGCGTTCCTCTCGAAAACCACCTTCGCCGGACCTTCCACCATGAAGAACTCGTCATCGGAGAAGGGAACGAGCTCCACCGGCCCTTGCTCCCCCACCTGGGCCATCAGCCGGTTTTCCGCCCGTCTGACCCGGAACACGGCGCCCGGCGTCGACTCATACACCCCGGCGTAGGAATCCAGGATTTTCGTGTCGATGGAGCGGCCGGGGTTGGGGGCGTGCAGCACGACGCTTCGGGATCTCACCTCGGCGCTGCCCGGAATGACCAGGCTCTCCTGCACCTGCCAGCGGTGGTCGAACCAGCCGCCCGCCACCCAAAGATCGGTGGGGGCGACGCGCTCTTGGCCTCCCGGCACATGCCCGTCCTCGATGCTGAAGTCGAAATCCGCGGTCCGCAGGCGGTTCGGAACCCAGAAGTACATTCCGCCGGCGGAAGTAGCGGCCACCAGCAGCACGTATCTCTGCGGGTTGAGCGGGTTGGGGAAGATCACCTGGACGCGGGCGTCGGAGGCCGGAAAGGAGCGGCCTCCGATCTTGACCTGGCCAGCCGTGATCTCCAGCGGCAGTTTGGTGGCCAGGCGTCGGGCCACCAGGTTCGCGTCGGGGCCGCCGATCAGGATCAGCGAGTACCGCGCCGCGTCCTGGTCGGAGAGCTCGGAATCCTTGAACACCCGAGGAGGCTGCCGCTGCCATTGCCTCCAGGATTCCGCCAGGGCCTCCGCCTTGCGCCGGCAGACCTCGTTCATCGCCGCATCGGCAGACGCGGTGCCAGTGACGATGGCGAAAGGAGTGTTGAGGATGTCACCGAGCGGGCCGGCGATCCGCCCGTTCTTCTCAAGAGGTCCCTCCTCATATCCGGACGCGCGCAAGCGGAGCCAGCCGTCCTGGACCTTCATGACCCGCGGCTCGCCGTTCCAGACAACCCGGACGGGCTTCGCGGGATCGATCAAGCCGGCTCCCGGCGACAGCGTGAGGGCCAGCACGTTCTGCGAGTCCACGCGAATCGTGTTCGCATCCACGATCTCCGCGTCCACCACCATGAATTCCCTGGGGCTGGCGCACTGCTCCACCTTGGCCCAGTAGGCAGAGGCGTACCGGAGCTCCGCCGAGCGGATTCGCACCCGGCCGGGATTCGCCACGCGCCGGTGCGCGAGGAACCACTCGATAATGTTCCCCATCACGTTGAGGTCTTCGTGCGCGTACCCGGGCAGTTCGACATACCGCACGTTGTATCCCCAGCGCTCCAGCAGCCGTACTCCGTAGCGCGAGAATTCCACGTTCACGCTCCGGTCGACGTCGCCGTGATGCACCAGCATCGGCATGTGCAGCAGGCCCTCGGCCATCGCCCAGGAGCTTTGCTTCTCCTCGAGGAAGCGGTCGAGCGGGTTCAGCCTGGCCAGCTCCGCTTCCGGGAGCACGGAGTGGTAGTCCATGCCGCCGAAAATCGGGGCGATGGCGGCGAACAGGTCCGGGTGGCGCGTGGCGACGTTCCAGGTACCCCAGCCGCCCATCGAGTCGCCGGTCAGGTAGACGCGGTCTTCGTCCACGCTGAACTGCTCCTTGGCCAGCCGGATCGCCCGCACCACGTCCTGGTCTCCGAGACCAAGGTAGGTAAGGTTGCCGCGGCCGTGCGGCTCGAGGTAGATGATACCCTGGCGCCCGGCGTATTCCTCGTCGGCCAGGCTGTGGCGCGAGTCGGCGGCCCACCAGCGCACATAGTCCGGGTTGGGTGGGTTGTAGCCGTGCAGCTTGATCACCAGCGGCCATTTCTTCGAACGAGCGTAGCCTCCCGGCAGATAGGCGCGGCAGAACTGGGGCGAGTCGTCCACTTCATCCACATACGCGAGGCGGTAGAAGCCGTAAGGCCGCACCCGGGCGGCCTTACCCGCGGCCTCCAATCTCAGCTCCTCGAATTCCATGAGCGGGGAATGAATCGCCCACCAGGGATTGCCGGTCAGACTGCCGAAGTCCTTGCCCAGACGGTCGAGCACCATCCTCGCCAGCATCCTCGTGGTGATTCCCGCGGGCGTGCGGAGGTCCGCCTTCGCTCCGGCGGCCACCAGCTCGCGCGCCGCGGCGATGGCGTCGCCCTTGTACCAGGGGAGATGGACGGCGTAAAGCAGGCCGTTCCGGCGGCGGGTCGTGCAGCGGAACTCGTAGGCGCCGTCTGGCCATCTGGCGGGATCGAAGCGGACGCTCTCGCCGCGGGAGGCGCTCCTCTTGGCCAGGACCCTTCCGCCCGCGCCCACCGCCTTAACCCTCACCCTGCCCTGGTCCGCGCGCTCGCGGTTGATGTCGGTCTTGATGACTATG
>JBEKLW010000376.1:0-3633 GCA_050008815.1 Bryobacteraceae bacterium | reverse complement strand
AACTCGGCTATGCCGATTGCCCGTCCGGTGGCCACCCGCTTTCCCTTCAACTGCGTGATGTCCGTCAGCCCGTGCGGAAAGGTTCGGCGCGATCCGTAGATAGCGCCCATATTCCCACAATTCACCACGGCGAGTTCACGGCCGGCCACGATCCGGAGCGGGAGCCCTTTCACAACGGCGTTCAGCAGCGCAATGTTGAAGGAGCCGAACTGGACGTCGCATTTCCCGCCCGCCAGCAGGGCCATCGCATTCAGCGGGCCCCCAGTTTGCAAGATTTCGACATCAAAACCGGCCTCCCGGAACAAGCCCAGCTCATATGCCAAGTGGAGGCTGCTGGTCGAGAGCTGCCGTGATGCTCCCACGCGGAGCTTCTGGAGCGAAGATGCTCTTCGCCGGGAGCAAGCTGATCCCGCCGCCAGGGCAACGCCCGTCAGGCAGCGCGCCAGCAAGTCTCTACGTCGCATGGGTCCTTTCCACCCCAGAACCGAGCAGATGCAACGGAAGCACCTTGCCGGCCAGCGTGGACAACGGCTCGGCAATGACCACATCGATTCCCTCGGCGTGGCTCCATATCCGTGCCGCCAGCGTGCCCCCGTAGAACCGGCGAATTTCCTTCAAGAAGCACTCCTTGGCTTTCTCCGGGCAAGAGATGCCGGCGTGCGGGCTAATGCGCAGCGTGAGCTGGGTCTGGGCGCCGCCCTCGTGCTCAACCAACTGGTAGTCGCCAGCAGCGCCGCCCAGGCGAGCCGGCAAGACCTCTTCCAGAAGGCGCACGATGTCGGTGCCCACCAGCGTCATCCCTTGCCCGGTCAGCTTACCGAAGCTGCTGATGTCGCGCACCTGTTTGGTGAAACCGAGGCGCGAGAACAGGCAATCGCAACGCGCGGGCTCGATGATGCCGCTGTCCCCCATCTCGGCGTTGATCAGAACGTGGGGAGCGAACGGCAGCAGCGTGGTGAACAGCAGCGCGCTGACCTCGGTGTCCGTGAGAGGCGCCCGCCGGAGGTGGCTGATCACCGCATGGCTGCCGTGAAAGAGGTGGACGCAGTTTCCGGTCTTCATCTGCCGGCAGGCGTGCCCAACCACGCTGATTTCGCTCATCCCGTATCGGGGATACACCTCGACGCCGGCTTTTTCAATCACCGAGCGTTTGGCGTCGGTGAGGGCCTCGCCCCCAACGATGAACAGAGTGTCTCGAATGTCGAGTCCCTGGTCCATTGCCGCCGCTGCAATGCGAACGGCCAGGCTGCTGTAGCACGTCAGGACGCAGGCAGCGCCCTCAGCGCGGCGCCGGGCGATCCACTCGGCAACCGGCGCGAAGTTGTTCGGCGGAAGATAGCTGGGATACGGCGCTTTCGCGCCCAGCAAGTTGCCGAACCAGACCAGGCCACGGGTCAGCCCGCGGTAGTGGGCCGAGTCGCGCAAACCTCCACCGACCGCGAACCAGCGCTCCACCTTGTAACCCCTTCGATGAGCCTGCAAGCAGGACCGCAAGCCGATGATCGACGGCAGGACAGGTTTGACCTCGATGTGCGCGCGCCCCTCCAGGCCAAATTCTCGATCCCGGAGCTGCTCCAGGGCCTCCCGATAGAGTTCGGCCTTGGTGCTTTGGGGTGTTCGGGTTCCTTTGCTGCGGGTGCCGCTGCTCCGGGACTCCATCAGCCCGGCGACCAGAGGATTGCGGAAGCTCGCGGTTCCGGTTGCAATGTGACGGCCGGAGCGAACAATGGGCGTCTTGCCCTTGAACTCGTCGTGCGTGAGATAAACGCCCTGCCGGTGCAAGACAGCGAGCGTGGCCTCCAGCCCGTCCCGGGCGACCGCCTGCGCCAAGTCCTCGAAGGTGCAGCCGGCCAGCCGAAACATCTCATGGTAGGGGTTGTGCGGGTTCGCGAAGATCACCCTCCGGGTGGTGTCCAGGAAGATGGCTTCCCGGTTCTCCAACTGGCGCCGGATGACAGCCTCGGGATCCGGGTGCGGCTTCGTGCGCAGGAATTTGTAGATACCCAGCGCCATCCGCGAGTAGTAGACTGCTTCATCCAACATGGCGATCAAGTGGCTCGGCGGCGCAGACACTCATGGGACCCTCAAAACATCCACCTTAGCGCGAGCTGGATCTGGCGCGAGGTCGTGGTGGTGGTGGTGATCTGGCCGGCGGAGCCGACCCGGTTCAGGGAGCTGGTGAACAAGGTCAGCGCCGACGGGATCTGAAAACTGGGATGGTTGACGACATTAAACGCCTCTACGCGGAGCCGGACGCTCTGGCGCTCCGTGCTCCAGAGGACTTTGTGCAGCGGCGGAATCCTCTCGCCGGCGGGATCGAAAAAGTTCCTGGCGTCGAGCGCGCTATTGCGCAAGAACTCGTACGAGCTGCCGTGCCACTCGTTCGATCCCGATTTCGAGACAGCTATGAACGCCGCCCCACCGCCGCGCCCAAACTCGGCGTCGAAGGGGCTGGAGACCAAGTGCAACTCCTGAATGCTCTCCAGGCCCAGCAGCCTTCCGGCGGCGCTCGACGGCGCCGCGGCAGTGGCGTCATTGATGTAAATCCCGTCCATGCGGAAGCTGTTTTGAGCGGGACGGGCCCCATTCACCGAGACTCGAATTCCCCTGCCGGTGGTCAGGGTCTTGTACGCCGTGCTGGCCACCGCGGCGCCGGGCTGCTGCGACGAAAGATCGAACAGGTCCCGGCCGTTGAGCGGGAGCGACTCCAGTTTCTGCTGCTCCAGCAATCCTCCCCAGTCGCCGGGGGCGGCGCTGACGAGCGGAGCCTCGCCTGACACCACCACGCTGTCGCGCATCTCGCCCAACTGGAGCGCAAAATCCACGCGCACCCCTCGGCCGGCTGCCAGTTCCACTCCACGGCGGATCTCCCTTCGGAAGCCGGTGTGAGAAGCCTGGATCTCGTATCGGCCGGGCTCCAATCCGGGCGCCACGTACCAGCCCCGCTCGTCGGTCTGGAGCCGGCGCTGGGCTCCCGTGCGCGTCTCGCTGATCAACAGGGCCGTTCCGGGAGCCGCCATGCCGGCCGGATCCCGTACGACGCCTTCGATTTGACCGGTGGTCTGCGCAATCATCCCGCCGGTCAGGACGAGCATGGAAAGAAGCAACTCGCTAGCTCGCATGGGCCCTCCTGAGAAAGCGATCATCCACCAGCTCCGAAACTTCCACGCGCCGCGGGACGTATTTCCTCCCCGCGGCCCAGTCAGCGAACAGCCGTACGCTGTTCAGGTCGATGGCGCCGTCGAGGGGGAAGGAATTGCGGCAGACGGTCACGGCCCGGCTCGGGTCCAGCCCGTAGGCTCTGGCGAAATCCGCCATGAACCTGGGCGTCCTGCCTCGCGCGAACTCCCGCGCTCCGCGCAGATACGCAGAGAGGAACCGCGCCCCACGATCGAGCTCGGACGCCAACATGGTCCGGCCGAAGAAGATGTAGGAGTACTGAAAACCGGGATAGATCCGGGCCAGCCCGGGAGTGTGCACGAACTCCGAACTCAGCGACGTGAGGTCGCGATCAAAGTCGTCTGTGACGACCATGGCGTCGACGCCGCCTCCCAGCAAGGCGGCAACGTCTTGTCTGAAGTCCAGACTCACGGTCGTCACGTCTCTTGTGGACAGCCCAGCGCCCGCGAGGTG
>JBEKLW010000375.1:0-3636 GCA_050008815.1 Bryobacteraceae bacterium | reverse complement strand
CCAGGATAGCGCGTCGTGATCTGGCCGATCGCCTCCGCGACTGCCCTGCCATGTTCGGGCCCGGTGCTCACCGGCAGAACACAGGGGTCCACATAGATGTCCTCGAAGGGGATGCCTTCCGCCGTGAGGCGGTCCACTAGCCGGCCCGCCGTGAGGACGCGGTCCTCGACTCCGGCAGGCGGTCCCGATGTCCCCATGCACAGGGCCACCACCCTGGCCCGGTACTCCTTCAGCAACGGCAGTATCGCCTGAAGGCGCGCCGGTTCGTCCGTGATGGAGTTGATCATCGGCCGCTGCTTACATACCGGCAGCGCGCGCCGCAGAGCGTCGGGGTCGGAGCTGTCCAAACACAAGGGCAGATCCACCGTCTCTTGCACGACATCGACCAGCCACGCCAAACACTCCGCTTCCTGCCCGGCGATGCCGCCGTTCACGTCCAGCATGCTGGCTCCGGCGTCCGCCTGCTTGAGCGCTATTTCCTTGATGTAGCCGGCATCTCTGGCTTCGGCCGCGGCGCGAACGCGCTTGCGGGTGCAGTTAACAAGCTCACCTATGATGAACATATCTCTCTCCGCCGGCAACGGCCGCGTGGCTGCCGCCCTCCGCTCACCGGGCTTCCTCTCTCTTCCCGACGGCCTGCACTGCTGTTCTCTTGCAGAGATTGTCCAGGCCCGCCAGGCGGTTGGCTAGCGCGTTGGTGCGGTCCAGGCACCAGTCTCTCGGCGGAACCAGGCATCGCGCAAACTTCCTGGGGTCCTCGCCCAGCGCCAGGGTGCTGAGATAGACCAGGTTGAAGATGCACGGCAGCTCTGGGCGAGCCTCGCAGGTCCCGTCCACCCGGGAGCCGCCGCAGGGCCCGTTGCGCAGTTCCTTGTAGCACCACCGCATCGAGCAACCCGCGTAGTTCAGGTGGTCCTGAATGCAGTCGCCGCAGCTCACGCACCCGAGCGCCGCCTGCCGGTAAAGGAAGGACGGTCCAAGCAGCCTGTACCACAGGCCATGCCGCCAGGAATCCCCGGCCGGCGTCCGGTTGCCGGCCCTCAGCCGGCGGCCGAAGAAACGCGCCGCAAAGGAATTCTCCGCGATCAGGTGGCGATGCACCGCCAAGGAGAACCGCTGCTTCCATGAGGACCCTGACTTGATTCGGGTGAGCTGATAGCTCCCGGCTCCATCACTGAGGCCGTCCTTGCCCGGAGGAAGGAGGTAGAACTCGTCGGGGTATTCAAACACCAGCTCGTCGGTCCTCTTGCGCCAGTCCTTCCCGACGGCGGCGGCGCGCTCGATGATGGTCATGAAGTCCCGATGGGAAAGGCCGAAGCCGCCGATGTGGGCGCCCGCGAAACCCAGGTCCTTGGCCGCGGCCACCATCAGCGCCGCGCGCTCCAGCCGCTCCGGCTTCTTCTCCGCCTCCAGGCGCCGGATGAGTGCGTCGGGAACTACGCAGCCCGCCAGTTCTCCGGTCTGCATCATCCGGGCTATGGTTGCCGTCGGGACATACACATTGGCCAGCACCGGCACGCGTTCCAGACCCTCCCGGACCAGGTACTGCTTCAGCTCGAAGAGCTTGCGGAGGTTGAACCCTAACTGCGTGATGATGAACTGAGCTCCGACGGCGATCTTCAGTTCCAGCTTGTAGAGCTGCATCATCAGGTCCGGTTGACGGACCTTAAATGGGTTCACCACGGCCCCAGCCAGAAAGTCATAGGGAGTGCTCTGGACCGTTCTCGATCCCAGGCTGTACTGGATGCCGTTCCTCATCGCCTGGATCAGCCAGAGGATGAGCACCGAATCGAGATCGTGGACGGGCTTGGCTTTCCCGGCAAAGCCGTCTTTCTGGGCGTCCCCCGTCAGGGCTAGGATGTTCTCCACGCCCATGCGCGCCAGGGCGTGAAGGCGGCCCTCCAGAAAGGAACGGTTCCCGTCCTTGCCGGTGAGATGCGTGATGGGCGTCAGGTTATGCTCGGCGATATAGGAGACGAAGGCTTCCGGGGGAAGGGCCGGATTGCCTCCCGGCAGATCCGTCACGCTGATAACCCGGATGCCATCCGACTGCCGAGACGCTTCCTTCACGAAGGTCTCCGCCTCGGCCACCGCATGGTCCCGCCCCAGAACCAGCTCCGCAGAATAGAAGAACTGGCCCTTGGCCAGGGCGGATCTCAGAAAGTTCTCGTTCACTCGCATCCCCAAGTCATCCGAAGGAGCGGGAATCCCGCAGGGCCTGCAAGGTGGTAGGCAGGCATGGGTTCACCATAATCCCCGCGTTTTCATCATACCGTGATCGAATTACGGCATTGTCGGCTGCACCTAGGCGAGCGGCGTTCAAGCCCGTTCGCCGGCGCCGGCCTGTACGTCGTGCTCATGAATGACCGGAGCTTCTCCCCTTGCCTCAACCCACCGGCTCCCTGGGTGCGGCGCACTCGGTAGAATCAGACTGGAAGCTAATCTTGGCCGGTGCCGGGCCCGGGCTTCAAACCCGGCGTGCGATGCGTTCGCGTACCGCGGGTGGGTTCGACTCCCACTAGCTTCCGCCAGCAGGCCGCAAGCCGAGGGGGTCAGCCGCGCTGGAGGACGTGAACCGATGGACTACAGCTACGAAGACCTGGCCGGAATGATCGATCATTCGCTGCTCAACCCCGCGTTGAGGGCGGAGGATCTCGAACGGGGCATCCAGCTAGCGCTAGATTACGGCGTCGCGAGCGTCTGCATCTTGCCCTACTACCTGAAGCGCTGCGCCGGACGGCTGCGCGGCAGCTCGGTCAAGGCGAGCACCACCGTCGGCTTCCCCCACGGCGGCCACGCCACCGCGGTCAAGCTGGCCGAAGCCAGGCAGGCGCTGGCCGACGGCGGCGAAGAGCTCGACGTGGTCACGAACATCAGCCAGGCGCTGAGCGGGAACTGGGACTACGTGCGCACCGAGCTGGCGGCCCTGATAGGCGTCGCGCACGAGGCGGGCCAGAAGGTCAAGATCATCTTCGAGAACTGCTACCTGGACGACGCGCAGAAGATCCGGCTTTGCGAGATCTCGAGTGAGCTCCGCGCCGACTGGGTCAAGACTTCGACGGGGTACGGCAGCGGCGGGGCGACCATCGGAGACCTGCAATTGATGCGACGGCACGCCGCCCCGCACGTCCAGGTGAAGGCGGCGGGCGGCGTGCGCGACCTGGACATGCTGCTGCGCGTGCGCGCGGCCGGCGCCACGCGCTGCGGCGCATCGCGCACCGCCGCGATTCTCGAGGAGGCGCGGAGGCGGCTGGGGCTGCCGCCGATCCAGGCATAGCCCGCCGGGGGTTGCCCGGGCCATCACCGCACTGCGTCGAGGGTATTAGGTTGATCCGGCAGGACTTCCCGGCGCATCCAGCAGAGCAGCAGCCGCCCCCGTGCGATAACCAATGCCGTGGAGGCAGCTTTGTCAGAGGCCGCGAGCATCCTCAAGCCGCCTGGGACCGGAAGCGGCTCCGTGCCGGCCCTGTTCCTGGGCTTCGACACATCGATTTACCCGGGTGATGCGGCGCTCAAGATCTGGCGGGAGCAGTCGCCCTACTGCTGGGTCGGGTATTATCTGCCTTCCCCATGTCACCGCGACGCCAGTTGGAAGGGGACGCGCCCGCGGCTGGTAGCGATGGGCTACGGGATCGC
>JBEKLW010000374.1:0-3643 GCA_050008815.1 Bryobacteraceae bacterium | reverse complement strand
CCGGAGAAGGCCTCGATCAGGCTCTGGGCGTACTCGGTCCGGAACGTGATCGCCCGTGCGAACTCACCCCGGTAGTGGGGGTAGTTGGCGTTGAAGCGCTCAGCGATGAAGTCGGCGTGATCCAGGTTCTTGGCAAAGATGATGGTCTTGCCCAGGCGATCCCCGCCGGCGACCGCAAGGCCGCGGGTCATCAGGTGGGCGAGAACCTTGTCCACGGTGTCCTTGTTGAACAGCCACTGGTTGAGCGCGCCGGCCTCGATGCGATCCGGGACGGCGCCCTCTTCGTCCCATTCGAGGGCGTCCCACTGGTCCTTCTCGTCTTCGGACAGCTCGTCGTACTTGATGCCCTCGCGCTGGAACTTGAGTGGCACCGAAACGGCCTTCGGGGGCACCAGGAAGCCATCACGTACGGCCTCTTCGAGCGAGTAGGCATCGGTCGGAACGCCGGTCTCGAGATCGAAGAGGCTGTAGGTGTTGCGGTCGATCTCGTTTTTGGGCGTCGCCGTCAGGCCCACCAGCAGGGAGTCGAAGTAGTCGAAGATCGCGCGGTACTTCTGGAAGACCGAGCGGTGCGCCTCATCGATGATCACCACGTCGAAATGGCCGACGCCAAAGCGGCGCTGTCCGTCCCTCGCCTCGTCGATCAGCCCCATCATCGTCGGATAGGTGGAGACGAAGACGCGGCCCTCGCCTTCCCGGTCGCTGACCAGGTTCACCGGCGACGAGTCGGGCAGGTGGCGCTTGAACGCGTTCTCGGCCTGCTTGACGAGCGCGACGCGGTCCGCGAGGAACAGCACGCGCTTGGCCCAATTGGCGCGCATCAGGAGGTCGCACAGCGCGATCACCGTGCGCGTCTTGCCCGCGCCGGTGGCCATGACGAGGAGCGCCTTGCGGTCGCGGTCGCGCTCGAATGACTCGGCGATCCGGCGGATTGCCCGCGTCTGGTAGTAGCGCTCGACGATGGCCGGGTTGATCTCCGCCGAAGCGAGGGGCTTGCGGCTGGCTCGACGCTGGATGAGAAGCTCTAGCTCCGCCTTCCTGTAGAAGCCCTGGACCCGACGCGGCGGATAGGTCGTGTCGTCCCAGATCCAGTGCTCGTAGCCGTTCGAGTAGAAGATCACCGGGCGCTGGCCGAACTGGCGCTCCAGGCAATCGGCGTAGAGCTTGGCCTGCTGCTGCCCCACGCGCGGGTCGCGCCGCGTCCGCTTGGCTTCGACAAGGCCGAGGGGCTTGCCATCGTCGCCCCAGAGGACGTAGTCGACGAAGCCCTTCTCTTGCGTGTTGGGCATCCCGGCGATCTCGAACTCCCGATCGCGCGCCTGCTCCAGCGGCCAACCGGCCTCCTTGAGAAGGAGATCGATGAAGTAGTCGCGCGTCTCGGTTTCGAGGTAGTTGTGCGAGTCGGGCTGCGCCGCGGCGGCCTTCTTGGCCTCGGCCACTTGCGCGCGCAGGCGAGTCAGCTCCTCGTCGAGCGCGGTTCGATCAGCCAGCAGCACGGCGAGCTTCTCGTCGCGCTCGCGCAGTGCGACTTCGAGTTGCGCCAGCTGCTCAGCGGTCTGCTTGGGGATGAGCGTCCGCGGCAGGGCGCCGGGATCGAAGACCAGGCTCGGCGCCGGGCGCGCGTCGCGCGCGTACGTCCGGGCGAGCCAGTAGCAGACATGGAACAGCTCGCCCACGGCCGCCAGCGCGTCGTCCGCCGGCATCGCGCTGTGGCCGTGGACGGCGCGGTTGCCCAGGGTGTTGATCACGCGCGCCTTGTTGAAGACCGCCTCGCCCGCGGCCAGCTTGAAGCTCGGCTCGTGGATCAGCGCCGAGAGGTTGTCCTGGTATGGCAGCCGCAGCGCGGCGTCGTGCTTGTATGCCCACGCCACCGCCAGCTCGAGCGCCCGGCGAGCGTAGAAGCAGGCCGCCCGCGGGTCGGGATGCGCCGCCGCCTCAGCTCTGGCTGCGGCCTCGAACACTGCCGGCCATTCCCGTTCGAGGAAGGCGAACTGACTCATGTCAAAGTCCGCCGCGGGTTGTTCGTACGCAATCGTCCAGTTTTCGATGCAAGAGCGAGATCAGCGACAGGTAGTCAGCTGCGTCGTCCTCTCCTTGCCAGAGGAGCTTCGGCTCGTGCGCCAACGGGTTTCGCACCGCTCCGAAGCAGCCCTTCAAGAGAGCTGCGAAACCCTTGTGTTCCGATTTCTCTGTGTCTGTGCGGAGAGTGTTGAAGGCCAGGATGGGCGGTTCGGCCAAGAACACCCGGTCCACAAGAACAGCCCCGTCGCCGGTTGCCCCGGACATGTCTCGAATTCGCTGCGCAAGCCCCTTCGAAGCCTCGAAAACCGCATGGAAGTAGTTGTCCTGCATCAGCTCCGCGCGGCAATACTTGAGCACTTCCGGGTGAATGCGCCGGCCCTTGAACTTGGCCTGGATGGTCTTCACTCGGCCCTCTGCCTCGTCCAGCGTCCGCACAGCCTCCGTCTGTCGAAACTGGCCGTCCTTGCCATACTCAAGACCCGAGAACGCCAGAATGCTGTTCAGTCGTTGCCGATGGTCTTCGAACTCCTCGCTGCGACCGACGAAACGCGCGGGCGCCAGGAATGCCCGCACGAAGTCGAGCACTCGATTGGAGGAGCCATCCTTGCGCTGGATCTCAAGGAAGATGAAGTACAGGCGTCGCCACTTCGTCGATTCGTTCGAGCTGTCCGTCAAGCCGCGATCGCGCAGGACGCGATCGATGTCGGAGCCCGACCCGCACTCGCCCAGCAGCTTCGTGAGCGCCTCAATCTGGCCCTCCGGGAATGGCTGGACAGCGCTCATGCTCGGAAAGCCCGGTGCTGGAGGGATGTGAAAAGGGCATCGAACTCGGCCAGTGAGGCTTGGTGGGCCGACTTCAACCCCTCAGCGGCGGCGATTCGCCGAGCGAACTCGTGCTGCAAGGCCAGCGGCGGAATCAGCAGCGGAAAGCCTCGCAACTGGGTCATGTTGATCGACGCGATTCCGGTCGTCTGTTTCGCCGACTTCAAGAAATAGCGCTTGCCTCTGTTGCTGCCGACCAGCCAGTTCAGGAACAACGGATGGACCTTGTCCGAGGTGAGCCGAACCCGGAAGATGTGGTTCTGGTGGATGCACTCCGGAACCTCATTCTTCCACAAGGTGCCTCGGCCGAGCTTGTCGGGATCGCCGCCCTCAGTCAGGAGGAGATCGTCGGCTCGCAATCGGAATCGCCGGATCTCGTCTTCTGTTGCATCGATTGTCTTGGCGACCGACAGATCAAGGGCTTTGTCCTGAACATTGACGACTGCCAGGTATCGCACTGGCCGCACTTGCTGGCCGTTCACCTGTCGGCCTACGGTGATTCCCGAAACGATGTCGGATACATCGCCCAACGGTGTGCCCGCGGCCCACTGCTTGGGGTTCGCTTCCGGGTCGCCGAACATGTCGAGGAAGATGGATTGCGTGAGGGTATCGAGTTGGCTGAGGGCGGCGCGGCGCTTGACCCGCAGCGCCTCCGCCCGGCCCAGCACCTCCGCGATCCGCTGCTGCTCGTGCAGAGGCGGCAGTGGCACCGCCATGTCGGAGACCGCCTCTCGCGTAACGCCCTGAACGGTTGCGCCACGTGCCAGCCGCTCGAGGTGGGGCTGCTTGGTGCGTAGGA
>JBEKLW010000373.1:0-3660 GCA_050008815.1 Bryobacteraceae bacterium | reverse complement strand
TCTTCGTCGGCGTGCCGCGGTCGAATACGCCGGGATCGGTTTCCTCCAAGGTGATCATGCAACTGGTTTTGATGCGCGGGTCGTCGGTGTCCACCGCGACGGTCACGACGTTGGCGTAGCCCATGTTCGTGATAAATCGGCCGCGTTTGTCCACCTGCAAGATCGGTTCCTGACCTTCTTTCCACTCGGCGACACGCACCTTGCCGCAGAGCATGCCGGTGTCCACGCCGGCCTGAAAGCCTGCGCCACGAGCGGGGGCGTTTCGCGCTACGTCGCCGCCGCCTACGGCCCGAACTGTAACCCCGACCAGCCCTCGCAGAGCAGGATCGAGTTGGCCGGGTTGCGCGGCAGGTACTTCAGCGTTGCCGGCCGCGCCAGCAGCGTGAAGGGGTTCGCCGGCAGCAGCGCGGAAAGCGCCCGGACGTCCTGAGAGGCCGCATATTCCACGCCCGCCACCGTGTAGGTGTAGCACAGGACGCCATCCCGGAAGTCGGTGATGGTCGCGCTCCCGGCGCGGCCCTCTGCGTTCACCCGCAACCGGCGCCGCCGCTCGCGCTCCTCCGGCTTGAGTCTCCAGCCCGGAACGAGGCGGCCCGCTGCCTCCGCCAAAGCTCCGAGCGCTCGCACAGATCCCGCCCACAAGGTTCGACTGGCCATCATCGGCGCCCTGCCGGGCTCTCCTGGCGGACAAAGCTGGCCGCCTTCCGCGAGCTCTTCCCGGCTTCAGCCACGAGCAGCGTCCACCGGGCTTTCGAAGACCTCGTCACAAACCTTCAGGATAACCCCTGCGGAACCGCAGCCGCCGCCGGAAAAGAGTATCCTGTAGGAGACAGGTAGCAGCCGGGCATGTCCGGCAGCTACCGGATGTGGATGGGCATCCGAGTCCTGATTGCCGAGTCCGGGCTGGACGGCCACGGGCGCGGCGCGAAGGAGGTTGCCGGCGCGTTGCGCGTGCGGCAGCCGCTCCCTGAGACGGCGATGACGGGCGTCTTCGTCGTCGCCGGCAGTGTTCGGGAACAGGATGCCGGGCAACTGAAGAGGCAGGGTGTCGCGGCCGTGTTTCAGCCGGGCGCGTCTCCCGATGAGATCACCGAGTTCATTCGGAGCGGCGTCCAGCAACCCGCCTGAACCCGGCGCCGCGACCCCGCTTCGGCACAACTAGGAGCGGACCCGCACCCCCTTGAGAGGCGTGCAGGCCCGCGAGGAACTTACGTATGAACGAGAAACTCAAAATCGCCGTGTTCGTGGACTACGACAACATCGAAATCGGCGTGAAATCGACGCTCCAGCGCGACCTCGACATTGCGGGGGTGCTGGATGCGCTTAAGGAACGCGGCGACATCGTGGCCAAGTTCGCTTACGCGGACTGGGGCCGGCAGGAGGGCGCCAAGCGCCAGATGGCGGAAAACGCCGTCCAGATGGTCCAGCGCATCCCATCGCCGCGCGGCGACAAGAACGGCGCCGATATCAACCTCGCCCTCGACGCGCTCGAGATGGCGTTTACCCACGACCACGTCAACGCTTTCGCCATCATCAGCGGCGACAGCGACTTCATCCCCCTGGTGAACAAGCTCAAGGAGTACGGCAAGATGATCTTCGTCGTGGGCGGCCGCGCTTTCACCAGCACCATACTCCAGAAGAACTGTCACGAGTTCATCAGCTTCGAATCGCTGATGGACGAGCCGCGGGCGCAAACGCGCCAGCAGCAACAGCAGCAGCAACAGCAGCAGCAACAGCAGCAGCAACAGCCACCGCAGCCGCAGGAGAAGCAGGCTCAGCCACACCAGACTCAGCCGCACCAGGCCCAGCCGCCGCACCAGGCCCAGCCGCACCAGCAGCAGCCGCACCAGCAGCAGCCCTCGCGCCGCCGCGAGCGGCGCCGGCCAGCGCCGCTGGAGCTCTCGCAGGCCATGCCGCTCCTCGAGCGGGCCCTGCAGGTGCTCGAGCGACGCGAGGTCACTCCCCAGCTCGGTCTGCTTAAATCGACGATGCTCCAGCTTGACGCCGCCTTCAGCGAGAAAGCTTACGGCTCCGGCACCTTCACCGACTTCGTCGAGAAGCTGCGGGAAGCCGGCTACGTCAACGTCACCGGCGCCGAAGGCCGGTACGTCATCGAGCGCAGGACCCAGGCCAAGCCCGAGGAGCCGGCTCACAAGCCCGACGAGGCGCTGCCCATTTTGCGCGACGTACTGGAGACGCATCGGCTGGAGCTGGACGCTGGTTGCGCCTCCGACGACCTGGAGGCCTGGGTGCGCACCGAGCATCCCGACTTCGAGCCGCCCAGGTACGGCTTCACCGAGTTTATGGAGATGCTCAACTACGCCCAGGACAAGCTGCTGGTCCGCCTCCAGCCGGATGAGGAGCGCGGGGGGCTGGTGGTCTCCCTCGGCGCCGAGTTCTACCCGCCCGCCCCACAGGAAGCCGAGCCCGAGGCGGGGCCGGTTGTGAGCGAGTACGACGAGAAACAGCCGGAGTCGAACCAGACGCCGGCGTTGATCGAGCATCCCAAGCCCAAGCGGACGCGCATCCGGAAGGCGGCAGGCGCCGGAACCAAGCGGGTGCGAAAGGTGGTCCACGAAGGCTCGCCGGCAGACCGGCCCCGCCGCGCGCGCCGGAAGAATCCTCCAATGCCGGCCGTGGGGTAAGCGGCCGGCATATCCAATCGCGTCCGTCCGGGCGCCCAGCCTGAGTGGCTGCCGGCCGGGCGGATGCGGCCCCGCGGTAGCCTGGGATGACGGGAGCCATGCCATGATCCAGCCGATTCTGCCCCAAGGCGCGCCATCGCCCCGCGGGCCCTACTCGCCGGCCGTGCGCGCCGGCGATTTCATCTTCGTTTCCGGGCAAGGCCCGGTCGATGCCCAGACCGATCAACTCTCGTTGGGTGACATCCGGCACGAGACGCGCCTGACGCTCGCCAACATCAGGCGGATTCTCGAAAGCGGCGGCGCGAGCGTCCAGGACGTAGTCAAGGTCTGCGTCTATCTCGTGGATGCGGCTGAGTTCGCCGCGATGAACGAAGTCTACGCGGAGGTCTTCGGGGAGCATCGGCCGGCCCGCACCACAGTCCAGGCCGGCATGGTCGCGCCCATGCGCATCGAGATCGACTGCATCGCCTACAAGCCCGTGGCCGGGACTCCCTAGCCCGGGTGTTTCACCACGATCGTAGCGAGGCGCCGCGTGAAGCTGGTGGATTCAAGGCGCACGCCGGATCTCAGAGCATTCGGGCCGCGGCTGCGTCCCCGCGGGCTGTCGCGCGCCGGCGACCTTCTCGATCTGGGCGATCTGCCTCCTGACCAGCTCGGCGTCCGGGGCGCTCATCTGCCTCTCCAGGTGAGCCCTCATCAACTGGGCGGCGGCGGCGTGCCGCTCAGTGGTGCCGCATCAGAAAATAGGCCAGCACAGCCAGCCCGGCCAGCACAATGACCGCCACGACGATGACCACCGGCAGGAAGGACGACCGTGCCGGCCGGGGTGGCGCGGGAGCCACTGCCGCGGCAGGCGGAGGCAGCGAGGCCAGACCCGGGGGCGGCGGCGGTGGCGGCGCGGTCTCGGTGGCTGCGTACGGAGCGGGCGTGCCGAACAGGCGCGTGTACTCGCCCGGAGCAGCGGTCGCCGCCGGCTGCGCGACGGGCCCCGAGGGCGCGGGCGATGCGAACACGC
>JBEKLW010000372.1:0-5235 GCA_050008815.1 Bryobacteraceae bacterium | reverse complement strand
CACCTGGCCGTCGCAGTACGGCCCGGCGCCGATGCCGATGGTCGGAATCGAGACCGAGCGCGTGATGGTGGCAGCGAGCTCGGCGGGGATGGATTCCAGAACGATGGAGAACGCTCCCGCCGCTTCCAGGGCTTGCGCGTCGGCCAGCAGCCGCTCGGCGTCTGCTTTCTCGCGGCCCTGCTGGCGGTAGCCGCCGATCTTGTGCACGGACTGCGGCTCCAGTCCGACGTGGCCCATCACCGGAATGCCGATATCGACCAGACGCCGCACGGCGTCCACCACCGGGCGGCCGCCTTCGACCTTGACCGCGGCGGCGCCGCCCTCCGCCAGCAGGCGGCCCGCGCTGCGGACGGCGTCTTCGACGCTGGCCTGGTAGGAAAGGAAGGGCATGTCGGCGACCACCAGGGCGCGCTCGGCGCCGCGGGAGACCGCGCGGGTGTGGTGGAGCATGACCTCGAGCGTCACCGGCAGCGTGGTCTCGCAGCCCATGATGACCGTGCCGAGCGAATCGCCCACCAGCAGCACGTCGATGCCGGCCTTCTCGATCAGACGCGCCATGGTGGCGTCGTAGGCGGTCAGCACGACGATCTTCTCGCCGCGGCGCTTCTTCTCCTTGATGTCGGGGACGCGGACGCGCTTTTCAGCCATGACTACACTCCTTCCCGCAGCAGCGACTCGATCCGCCCGGCGGCCGCCTCCGCGAGCCCGCGTCGGCGCGCGATGCCCAGAACCTGAAGGCCGGCGGCGCGATACAGGGCGCCGACCTCGGGCGGACAGCAGGCGAGCGCCCGCAGGTGGCGGCGGACGGTCTCCTCGTCGCCGCGTTCGATGGGGCCGGTAAGCGCCCTGTCGGGGCCAAGGGCGATCGAGTTCTCCGCGCTCGAGCGGATGAGCGGGGCCAGCGCGCCGAGCGCCGTTCCAGCCTCCAGACCCGCCGAGACCATTAGGATAACAGCGGCGTCCGTGAGGGCGTGAACGTAGTTGGAGGCCATGACGGCGGCGGCGTGGTAGAGGGGCAGGCGTTCGGGGGCGATTTCGAGCGGCGTGCCGCCCAGCAGAGCGACGATCGAGCGCGCCCACTCGACGGCGGCGGCGTCGCCGGAGATTGCGAACGCGGAGCCGGGCAGCGCGGCGACGCCTTGCTGGGGCGAGGCGATGGTCTGAAGAGGATGCAGCAGGCCGGCGTGCTCGATCGGCGCCAGTGCTTCCGGCCCGCGTGCGCCGCAGGTGTGCAGGGCGACGCCGTCGCGGAACCCGGCCCGGACCAGCGTTTCGGCAACGGCGGGCAGAGCCGCATCGGCCACCGCCACCAGGATGCGGTCCGCGCGCGCCGGCAACACTTCCAGCCCGACCGCCTCGACACCGGAGCCGATGAAGGCTGCGGCCGCCGCCGTCCGCGCGGGGTCGCGGCCGGCCACGGCCACCACCGGCTCGCCCCGATCGCCCAGCAGGCGGCCGAGCGCCTGGGCCACGCGGCCCGACCCGGCGATGCCGATGGCGCTGCGCATGGCTCAGGTTCGGAACAGCACCCGCTCGCTCTTGAAGATCTGGACGAGAACGCGATGGCCGCGTAGACCACATTCGCGGCCATGGTCACGGCGAAGGCCGCGTAGCTGAACTCGCCCAGGAAGATCTCCTTGATGAGCTGGCAGACGTTGAACAGCGGGATCAGCGCCAGCGCGGGCGTCAGTTGCAAGCCCGGCAGCATGCCCGCGATGAGCGGGAAGATCACCGCCATCACCAGCGGCGTGAGGTAGCTCTGCGCCTCCTTGAAGCTCTTGGCGAACAGCGCGATGGCGATCATGATGGACGCCGCCATGACCGCCATGGGGAGAAGCGCCGCCACCATCAGCGTGATGCTGTGTGCATCCAGCGGAATGCGGCCGGTCATCTGCTGGAACGCTTTGGAGCCCTTGCCGAAACCGGAGTAGCGGAAAGAGAAGACCAGGCTGGCGACGCTCAGCAGCGCGGTTACGAACACGGCCGCCGTGGTGGCCAGAATCTTGCCGAGGATGATCTCGTCCCGGCCGGCCGGGCTCGACAGGAACACCTCCAGCGTGCGCCGCTCCTTCTCGCCCGCGGTCATGTCGATGGCCGGGTACATGCCGCCGGAGAACATCAGCAGCACCACGAAGTAGCCCAGCATGCCGCCCCAGAACATGCCCGACATCTTCCTCTCGGGCGCCACGTTGACGCGCTCGATGGTGAAGGGCGTGAGCAGGGAGTCGGACACGCCCAGCGCGGTCAGCTTGAGCTTGACGCTGTTCTCCCGGAACAGCTCCAGAGCGGAGCGGAGGCGCGCGGCGGCCATCTCGGAGCCGGGGCGGGTGAGGTCCGCGTAGATGCGGATCTCGGTGCGGCCCGCGGTTAGGATCGGCTCGACGGCGGCGGCGATCTCCTTGCGCTCGATGGCCGCCTTCAGATCCGGCTTCTCAACCAGCGTGAACTGCGCCGCGGCCAGCGCGTTCAGCAGGCCGGGGACGCGCTCGGCGCCGCGGACGGCGATCGTGGCCGCCTCCTCGCCGGCCTTCTTCTCGGCCGTGCTCATGAACTTGCCGATCACGAAAAACAGCAGCGGCATCGCGGCCAGCGGCACCACGATCATGCTCACAAGCGTGCGGCGGTCGCGGATCGTGTCGAGCATCTCCTTGCGGAAGATCGCGGGCACCAGACTAAGATGCATGGGTCCTCTCCTCCGGCGATTTCATGCCCAGCAGTTCGAGAAAGATCTCCCGCAGCCGCTGTTTGCCGGTGGCGGCGCGCAGGTCTTCCATGGTCCCGATTATCCTGATCCGGCCCTCGTGGATGACCGCCATGCGGTCGCAGAGGTACTCGGCCTCCTCCATGACGTGCGTGGAGAGGATGATGGCCTTGCCCCCGCGGCGCGCTTCCAGGATGAACTCCTCGATGACGCGCGCCGTGGGCACGTCCAGGCCCGTGGCCGGTTCGTCCAGGATCAGGATCGGCGGATCGGCAATGAGTGTGCGGGCGATGGCGACGCGCTGGCGCATGCCCGAGGAGAGGGTGTCGATCTTGGTATTGGCAAAGCTCACGATGCCGAGCAGCGTGCAGACCTCCTCGACGCGGGCGGCCAGGCGCGCGCCGCGTAGGTCATTCATCTCGCCGAAGAAGCGCAGCGTCTCCCGCGGCGTGAGGCGGTGGTAGAGGCCCATGTCGCCGGAGAGGAACCCGATGGAGCGGCGCACGCCCTGGGGATCGGCGACGATGTCGTGCCCGTTCAGCACGGCCGTGCCCTCGGTCGGCTGCATCACCGTGGCCAGCAGGCGCAGCGTGGTGGTCTTGCCGGCGCCGTTCGGCCCGAGCAAGCCAAAGACCTCGCCCCGCGGGACTTCGAAGGAGACGCGATCGACGGCCCGGACGGCGCCGCGCTTCGGATCCGTGAACGTCTTAGTCAGGTTCTGGACTTGGATCATGTGGTGAGGGGCCATTGTAGCGCAGCGCCCCGGCCGGCAGCCCGGCCGCGCCTGGGCCGCGTGGGCCAGGCTGGCCAGGGCCAGATCTTGCGACTCCCGACCGGGCCCCTGCACAAACAGGGTGTACAATATGTACAGATAGATTGTACGAGAGACGGGAGGACCACACGATGGCGGGCGCAGCAACGGTTGTCCGGCGGCCGAAGAAGATCGCGGTGAGCCGGTCGGAGTTCCGGGAACGGATGCGTGAGTTCTTGGGCAAGACCACCGGCAATACGGTCGTGGTCGTTACCACGCCGGGGGCGCAGGAGAACAAGCTGGTAGTCGATGCCGAGTACTTCGACGAGCTCGTGCGGGACTTGCAGTCGGCCGTCGAGACGCTCGAGATCACGTCCGATCCGGAGCCCTACGCCAGGCTTCTGAAGGCGCCGGAGGCCCTGAAGGAGGATTTCCGTGCGGGCAGGCTGCACAGTCTCGAGGAGGCGTTCGGGGAGGACTGATTGCACCGAATCTACTTCACCGACGACGCTCTCGCGGACGTCAAGCGCCTGCCGAAGAACGTCAGGAATGCGCTGAAGGCCCAGTTGACCGGCGAGTTCTCGCGAGACCCGAAGCGGCGCTCGCTGGAGCTTCGGGACAGGCTGGCCGGCTTTCGAAGCTTGCACTGGAGGAACTACCGGGTTGTGTTCAAGGTCTTGGACGAAGAGCGAGCTATCGTCGTCTTTGCCGTTGACGACCGGGCCGCTCGGGCCAAGCAGAACATCTACAGCCGGCTCAGCGCCACGGCGGAGCAGGGCAAACTGGCCGAGCGGCTCCTGGCCACGCTGCGCGGATTCGCCGGCAAGGGCGGGCGGTGAATAGGGCTAGTTCCCGACGATGATGACCGTGAAGCTGTCGGGCAGCATGGGCGGACGCGAGCGCGGCTGTTGCGCCGTGGCCGCGGGCGCCGGACCGAACCGCGCGGCTGGCAAGTAGATCCGGTGTGTCGCCGGATCCACCGTCATGGTGCGGGCGCTGGGCTGGGTCTCCGTGTTCTGGATGACCTCGTACTTGCCGGAGACCTCGCCTACCACGGTCAGGGTTCCATCTCCGTTGGAGCTGAAAGCGAGTCCGCGCCCCGGGTCGAAACCAGCGCCGTCGGCGCCCTGCCCGATCGGCAGAAGCGCGATCACCTTCCCCGTGTCCGGGTCGGACACGGCCATGACCTTGTTTCGGCAGACCGAGAACAGACGGCGATGCGCAACATCGATGGCGAGGCCGGATGGCTCCTCGCATCCGGTCAAGGGATAGCGCCGGGTGACCACCAGCCTGGCCGTATCGATTTCCGCGATCTCACTGGTGTCCTCGATGTTGACATACACTTTGCCTTTGCCGTCGCCGACCGCGAACTCCGGCTTGCCGCCAAGTGGGATGACGCCAGCCACGGTCGCAGCTTGTGCATCGATGACGGTCGCGTCCTTTGAACGCCCGTTGAAGGCGAAGACCCGGTTCGACACCGAGTCGTAGAAGATCGCGTCGGGATTCTGGCCGGTTTCGACCTGGCCAACCATTTTGAGCGTCTTCAGGTCGAAGATCGTGACGTTGTTGGAGCGGCCGTTACTGATGAAGCCGCGATCGAGCTTCGGGGCAATCGCGATTCCATGGACGCCGGGGGTGTCGGGGATCTCTCCAACGACCTTCTCCGTGTCGAGGTCCACAACGACAACGCGCGTGCCGTGGGAGACGTAAAGCCGCCGTGCGGCGCTGTCCACGGTGACGTAGTCCCAGCCGCCCTCCCCGCCGATTTGGATTCTGCCAATGG
>JBEKLW010000371.1:0-3681 GCA_050008815.1 Bryobacteraceae bacterium | reverse complement strand
ACGGGGCTTGGCCCCGAGGACCCGGCCTACGCGCGCTTGAACGAGGCGGGTGAGCTCGACACCTCGCTCGGCGATACCCAGGTGCTCTTCGACGGCCGCCCGGCTCCACTGCTCTACGTGCAGTCCAGGCAGATCAATCTCCAGGTGCCGTATGAGGTGTTTGGACGCGGCACGACCGAGATCGAAATCCGTGTCGCCGGCCAGACCAAAGCGTTCCTTGTGGCCGCCGTGGCCGAAGTTGCGCCCGCCGTCTTTACGGCCAGCGGCGGCGCCGGCCAGGCCGCCGCGATCAACCAGGACGGAAGCGCCAACTCGGCCGCTTCGGCCGCGCCGCACGGCGCCATCGTGGCCCTGTATGCGACGGGCGAGGGACAGCGAAGTCCCGCCGGAGTGAGCGGCCGGCCGGCGGCGGCCGGCCAGGTCCCTCTGTTGCCGGTCTCGGTGACCATTGGCGGCGAACCCGCGGAGATCCTGTACGCGGGCGCGGCTCCCGGCTACGCCGGCCTGATGCAAGTGAACGCCCGTGTCCCCGCTTCGCTCGCGCCCGGCGACCAGCCCGTGGCGCTCAGGCTCGGTTCGGCCGAAAGCCAGCCGGGCGTCACCATCGCCGTGCGCTGAGCCAGCCCGCTTGCCCGAGCGCCGCAAGCGTGCCTATACTGCAATTTCGCTTGGGTCTCTGGGATTGGTGGTGGGCCATGCCGGCCAAGGCTGAGTTCGATCCTTCCGCACTGCGCAAAGAAGCAGCCATGTTCTACGGCCTGTTCCTGCGCGGTCACTCGGCGGAGCTGCTCCGGCGTGACATCGATGTGCCCAACCGCCTGCTCCAGAAGTGGCTGAGATCGCCGGCCTACGAAACCTCCTTCCGCGAGTCCGTGCGGCGCGCCTACCGGTTCCGCAAGCAAGTGCTGGCCATTTTCGAGGACCTGGTCTCCCGCGAGAGGGCGCCCATCCGCATCCAATAGGCGGCGCCGGCGGCGGCGCGGCTCACCGCTCTGCTGGCGGGTGTACGCCGGAACGGGACAGAACTCTCTCCGAGCCAATCTGCGCGGGTTTGCGGTCTAATCGTCTCTATGGCTTCCTCGCAGAACCCGCCGGAGATGACGGTGAAGGCCGTCGGCCTGGGGCTCGTGCTGGCGTTCGTCTTCGGCGCGGCCAACGCCTACCTCGGCATGAAGGCCGGGCAGACGGTGGCCGCTACCATCCCGGCGGCGGTGATCGCGCTGGCGCTGTTCCGCAGCCCGTGGTTTCGCGGCGGCGTGCTCGAGCAGAACATCGCGCGCACCGCGGCCTCGGTGGGCGAGGCGCTGGTGGCCGGCGCGATCTTCACGATTCCGGCGTTCATGCTGGTCGAAATTGGCGGAGAGCGCCTCTGGGCCAGCCTGGGCGCACACTATTGGCAGGCCTCGGTCATCCTGCTGACCGGCGGGCTGATCGGGGTCTTCTTCATCATTCTGTTGCGGCGGCCGCTGTGCGTGGATGCGGGCCTGCCGTTTCCGGAGAGCGTCGCCAGCGCCGAGATCGTCAAGGCGGGCGACCGCTCCGGTGACGCGCCTCGCTACCTGTTCGGCGCGATGGGCTTCGGCGCGCTCATCCAGATCCTGAAGTCGGATCGCGGGCTCCAGATCTTCCGCGAATACACGCAGGGCTACCTGGCGTTCCCGCGCTCGCTGATCCGGCATTTCGACTACGATCGCAAACCGCTCGGTCAAGTCGCGCACGGCGGCGGTCTGGCCTGGACGACGCCCAGCCTCTCCCCGGCGCTCATCGGGATCGGGTACATCATCGGGCCGAAGCTGTCGGCCATCAACACCGCCGGCGGCGTCATCGCCTGGTGGGTCCTGGTCCCGCTGCTGCTATTCTTCGATCCGGACCTGCCGGCGCGGCTGGGCATGGGGCCGAACGCCGCCCCCGACGTGGTCGCCTATTCGGTCTGGTACAACGTCGTACGGCCGATCGCGGTCGGCACGATGCTGGTCGGCGCCTGCTACACGTTGTTCTCGATGCGATCCTCGATTGTGCGCTCGCTGCGCGGCGCCTTCGCCGCTTCCACCGGGGCGGCCCACGAGGGCACAGCCGTTGCGCGCACGGAGAAGGACATCCCGCCGCGCTGGATCCTGATCGGCGTGCTGGCGCTGCTCGTGCCGATCACGGGGATCTACTATTACTTCACGCGTGGGCTCGGCTCGGCCGTGGTGGCGGCGGTGGTGATGAGCGTCAGCGGGTTCCTGCTCTCAGCGGTCGGCGGCTACCTGGTCGGGCTGGTGGGCAGCTCGAATCAACCCGTCTCCGGACTGACGCTGGCGGCGCTGGTGATCGCGGCGCTGGTGATGGTGGCGCTGGGGGTCCACGGCCTGCCCGGCGTCGCGGCCGTGCTGGGCGTGGCGGCCGTGGTTTGCTGCGCCTGCTGCGTCTCCGGATCGCTGATTCAGGATCTCAAAGCCGGCCACCTGCTCGGTGGCACGCCGTGGAGGATGGAGCTCGTCGAGATCCTCGCCGTGGTCCTGCTGTCATTCTTCCTGATGTGGCCGATCATGGTGCTGCACCAGGCC
Source organism: Bryobacteraceae bacterium (assembly GCA_050008815.1). Taxonomy (GTDB): domain Bacteria; phylum Acidobacteriota; class Terriglobia; order Bryobacterales; family Bryobacteraceae; genus JBEKLJ01. The sequence goes on along the minus strand of JBEKLW010000371.1, from coordinate 1,132 downwards.
AACCTCGCCACGGGAGGGATCGGGGGGCGCGCGCTGCCGGCTCCGCAGGCGGGCCTGATGGCGCAGCTTGCCAAGGGCATCGTCGGCGGGGAGATGGCCTGGGGGCTGATCGGGATCGGCGCCGCCTTCGGGTTGGCGCTGATCTTTGCCGGCGCGCGCGCCCCCATGCTGATCGCCGTGGGCATGTATCTGCCGTTCGAGACCGTATCGGCTATCTTCCTGGGCGGGGTCTTCCGCTGGGTCACGGACAGGATTGTGGCGCGGCGCTCCGCCGAGGCGCGCGCGCGGGCCGAAGAGAGGGGGACGCTCCTAGCCTCGGGACTGATTGCCGGGGAGGCGATCGTCGGCATCCTGCTGGCCGTGCTCGCGGTGCGCGAGACGCCGTCGCTGGCGCGCCTACTCACCGGCGCCAATCAGTTCAGCTTCTATCCAGGCTGGGGCGGGTGGCTGTCGCTCATTGGCTTTGCCGTGGTGGCGTATGTCCTAGTCGGGGTGCCGAATTCGCGCCGGAAAGCCTCGCTGCGGCGGGGATAGGGCCTCGCTCGTCTCCTTACCCACACCGGGTCCAGCAAGGTAGATTGGAAGAGATGAACGCCGCATTGAATCTCAACGATTCGGTCTATGCCGAATTGCTGGCGAAGTTGCTCCCGCGGCCGATCCGCACCGGGGAAGAGCACGCGCGGCTCACCACCATGCTGCTCCAGTTGGACGAGCGCGAGGACCTCACGCCAGAGGAGGAGGCTCTTGCGGAAGTGCTCACGCTGCTTATCGAAGACTACGAAGAGAAGTACCATCCCCTGCCGAGCGTAGCTCCGCACGAGTCGCTGAAGGCGTTGATGGAAGAGCGCGGCCTGAAGCACAAGGACATCTGGCCGGTGCTAGGCAACAAGGGGGCCGCGACCGAGAGGTCCTGTCCGAGAAATCCTAGAAAGAATACCCGCACCGGAAGCGGAGCAGCCATTTGCGCCATGAAGTCGATTGGAGTGTCTTCCGCGCATTGCTCTAGCAGCTCGGCGAGGCTGCGAAAGTCTTATTAGAAGGCCAGCGAGCCTTTCCCAAGAGGCTCACCGAGAGTGGATTTGTCTTCGCGTTTTCGGAGATTGAAAAGGCAATCAGCGATTTGGTAAAGGAA
>JBEKLW010000370.1:0-3681 GCA_050008815.1 Bryobacteraceae bacterium | reverse complement strand
CAGTAGCTTCGAGGTCGAGAGCCTCCAGAAGCGCGCCATCCGCGGCGACCTGGCCCGCGCCGTGGTCGAGGCGGGCTGGAACCTGAACGAGCTCCGGCCGCTGGCGCTCAGCCTGGAGGAGATCTTCCTCGAACTGACCGCTTCCGAAGAGGACGCCGCCGCGGCGGCCGGCGCCGAGGGAGGTGCGCAGTGAAGAACGTCTGGATCATCTTCCGGAAGGAACTGAAGAGTTACTTCGCTTCGCCGATCGCCTACAGCATCATGGCGCTGTACGCCGTCGTCTTCGGCTTCCTGTTCTACGCCGCCATGAGGTACGCGCAGCAGTGGGGCCTGCGGGCCGCGGCGATGGGCGGCGGTTACCCGATGAACATCAACGAGATGATCGTCCGCCCCGTGCTGATGAACGTCAGCGTCATCGGGCTGTTTCTCATCCCCATGATCACCATGCGCCTCTTCGCCGAGGAGAAGCGCTCGGGGACGATCGAGCTGCTGATGACTTCGCCGGTGCGCGACCTGGAGCTGATCCTGGGCAAGTACTTCGCCGCGCTGGCGCTTTACGCGATCATCCTGGCCGTCTCGGCGGTCAACTTCACCTTCCTGTTCCTCTACGGCAAGCCGGCCCCGGGGCCGATGCTGGTCGGATACCTTGGCCTGCTGCTCCAGGGCGGGTGCCTGCTGGCCATCGGCACGTTCCTTTCCACGCTGACCCGCAACCAGATCATCGCCGGCGCGGCCGGCTTCTGCGTGGGGCTGCTGTTGTGGGTGCTGGAGTGGACCACTTCGTTCGAATCGTCCGCCGTCTCCCAGGTGGTCTCCTATCTCTCGGTGGTGGCCCACTTCGAGCCGTTCTCCAAGGGCGTACTCGACACCCGGGACGTAGTCTTCTTCCTTTCGGCGATCTTCCTCGGGCTGTTCCTGACGGCCCGGTCCATGGAATCGCTGCGCTGGAGGGCATAGCATGAAACCGGGCTGGCTCAAGACACGACAGACGAAGTACACGGCTTACGTCACGGTCTATATCCTGGTCATCCTGGGGGTGCTGGCGGCCGTCAACGTCCTCGGCAACCGCTACAACAAATCCTTCGATTCGACGAAGAACAAGCGCTACAGCCTGTCGGATCAGACCCAGAAGATTGTCGGGAACCTCACCCAGAACGTCACCATAAGCTACTTCGACCGCGCCGCCGAATTCGATGCCGCGCGCGATCTGCTGGGCCGCTATAGCCGGCTCTCGCCGCGGCTGAGGGTGGAGTACATCGACACGGTGAAGAATCCGGCCAAGGCCCGCGCCCTGAACGTGCGCAACGACGGCACGACTTACGTCCAGGTTGGAGAGAAGCGCGAGCTGGCCCGCGGCCTCAGCGAAGAGGAGATCACGGGCGCGCTGATCCGCGCGTTGAAGACCGGCGACCGCAGCGCCTGCTTCGTCGCCGGCAGCGGGGAGCGTTCCATCGACGACACCAGCACCCGCGAGGGCATCGGCTTCATCAAGCTTCTGCTGGAGAAGTACAACTACCGGACCCGCACGATATCGCTGCTGGAAAAGCCCGCGGTGCCGAAGGACTGCACCCTGCTGGTGGTGGCCGGCCCGGAGCGGGACTACCCCGACGCGGAGGCCGCCGCCATCCAGAGCTACGTGGAGAACGGCGGGCGGGCGCTGTTCCTGATCGAGCCAGCGCTCAAGCGCGGCCGCGAGGAGCCGACCGACAATCCCGCGCTCCTCAAGGTGCTCGCGGGGTGGGGCGTGACGCCCGGCCGGGGTGTCGTCTTCAGCAACCTGGTGGCGCTGGACTACGGGCCGCAGGCCCCGCTGGTCATCAACTACGAATCGCACCCGGTCGTGCGCTCGATGCCCAAGGCGTACACGATCTTCCCGCAGGCGCGGCCGCTGGAGACCCGATCCGTCGGCAGGACCACCGTCGCGAAGCTGTTCTCGACGCTGGAGGAGAGCTTCGCCACGACCAACCTCGGCGCCGGCCTGCCGGAGTACAACGCCAAGACCGACCAGAAAGGCCCGCTGACGCTCGGGGCCGCGGGCACTTACAATACCGGCAAGGCTGAGAGCCAGGGCCGGTTCGTCGTTGTCGGCAGCGTGGATTGGGCCGCTAACGGGGCGCTCTCCGACCGCCGCTTCTTCAACCGCGACCTGCTGATGAACATGATGGACTGGCTGGCCTCGGACGAGAACCTGATCTCAATCCGCCCGAAAGAGCCCGAGGATCAGTCCTTCGCCATGACCGCCGGCCAGCAGAAGCTCGTTTGGTACTGGGGCATAATCCTGCTGCCGGTCGCGGTCATCCTCAGCGGCGTCCTGGTGTGGTGGAAGAGGAGGTAGACCATGCGGATGCGCGGTCTGCTCGTCGCGGCCGTGGTGCTGGCCGCGTTGGCGGGCGGCCTCTGGTGGTCCAACAAGCGCAAGGAAGCCGAGGCGAAGAAGCCCCCCGTCAACCCCGACACGCCCACCATCCTCTCGATCCGGCCAGACCGCGTCGCCAGGATCGATATCCGGCAGGCGGGCGGATCAACGGCGCTCGAGCGCAGGGCCGGCAAGTGGGAGCTCACCGCTCCCCAGCCGCTGACGGCTGACCTGGAACCGGTAGGCGCGATGCTCTCCACGCTCTCCGCGCTCACCGCGGTCCGCATCGTCGAGGAGGTGCCGGCCGACTTGGCCCAGTACGGCCTGGCGAGCCCGCCCGTCCAGCTCAAAGTCACCCAGAAGGACGGCCGGATTCGCCAGGTGTTCATCGGCGACGAGACGCCGACCGCCGACGGCTTCTACGCGAGAGTGGACGGCGACCCGCGAGTTTTCATGATCGCCGGCTACGCCAAGACCACGCTTGACAGGTCCGCCAACGACTTGCGCGACAAACGCCTGCTGACCTTCGACCCCGGGAGGCTCACGCGCCTCGAGCTGGCCGCCAAGGGCCAGAGCCTCGAGTTCGGCAGAAGCAGCCAGAACGAGTGGCAGATTCTCCGGCCCAAGCCGCTGCGAGCCGACGGCGGCCAGGTGGAGGAGCTCGTCCGCAGGCTGCGCGATGCCAGCATGGAGCTGCCGGCCTCCGAGGAGGAGGCCAGGAAGACCGCGGCCGCCTTCGCCGCGGGTACGCTGATTGCCATCGCCAAGGTGACTGGCCCCGCCGGCACCGAGCAGCTCACCGTGCGGCGGGACAAGGACAAGAACTTCTACGCCCGCAGCAGCGTTGTCGAGGGCATTTACAGGATCGCCGGCGATCTCGGCGCGGGTCTCGACAGGGGGCTCGAGGATTTCCGCAACAAGAAGGTTTTCGACTTCGGCTGGACCGACCCCGCCCGCATCGAAGTCCGCGACGGCGCCAACCAGGCCACCTACACCCGGACCGGCCAGCGTTGGATGTCCGGCTCCAGGCAAATGGAGCCGGCCTCCATGCAGATGCTGGTCGATAAACTCCGCGAGCTTGCGGCTACGGGGTTCCCCGAGAGAGGTTTCACCACGGCGGCGATCGAGCTGGCGGTGACCTCCGAGGACGGCAAGCGCGTCGAGAGAGCGGCGCTCTCCCGGACCGGAAACGATTGGTTCGCCCGGCGCGAGAACGAGCCCACCATCTACCAGCTCGACGCCAAGGCCGTCCAGGAGCTCCAGCAGGCCTTCGCCGCAGTGAAGGAAGCCCCGCAGCCGAAGAAGAAGAAGTAGAAGCGGCGCGG
>JBEKLW010000037.1:0-10686 GCA_050008815.1 Bryobacteraceae bacterium | reverse complement strand
ACGACGCCTACCACGGCGGCATCGGCCAGAGTGCGCCGCTATTCAAGATGGCGCGGAAGCTGCTGGCGCAGGCGGCGGACTTGCTCGCGGCGTGCCCGTGCGAATCCGGCTGCCCGAGCTGCGTGGGGCCGGCGGGCGAGATCGGCGAGCGCGGCAAGGAGGCCGCCGCGCGGATCCTGGGCGAACTGCTGAAGCAGGGTTGAGGGCGGCAGGGCTAGCCCGAGGACTCCGCGGCGCCAAGCGCGGGCGGGCGTGCCGCCGTGTGTTAGACTACCCCCTCAGGCTTGGCAGACTCGGCACAGCAGACGCGCATTCTGGTGGCCTGCTCGATGAAGAGCGGCTCGACCTTCATCGCCAAGGTGCTGGCTCTGTATTTCGGCGCCGAGCGCATCGAGCCAGTGCCTTACTGGGGAAGGCTGGAGCAGAACCTGCACGAACACCTCATCGCGCCGCACCTGGATCGCGGCTTCGTGATCCAGATGCACGTGAAGCCGCACGTGCCGAATGCCGAGCTGATCCGGCGGCTGGGCATGCAGGTGGTCTGGGTGTGGCGGAACCTGGGCGACGTCATCGTCTCGTTCGATGACCACATCGCCCAAGAGGACTACCGCAACCCGGTCTGCCACGTGGACGACCGCGAGCGCTACCTGGCGCTGCCGCTTCAGCACCGCTACCGCTACCTGATCGAGCAGGCCGTGCCGTGGTACATCGGGTTCTACCTTTCCTGGCGGCGCGCGCAGGGGGAGATCCCCTTCATCAAGACTCACTACGAAGATCTGGCGGAGGACCAGTACGGCTATTTCGCGGGCGTGATTCGCGCTCTGGGCGGCGAGGTGGACGAGCCCCGGCTGCGGGGCATTTTGGCCACGAAGTTGCCCGCGACGCGGTTCAACCAGGGAGTGAACGGCCGTTCGGCGCAGGCGCTCTCGGCGGACAACCAGCGGTATCTCGACACAACGCTGCTGGGGCACGTCGAGGACCTCTCGGCGCTGTGGCTCGAGCAGCCCTGGCGAGGCGCGGGCCTGCGGGCGCAGGGATCGTTCCTGGCCGAGCTGGCGCGATGCTCCTGGAACCAGGCGGCCGGGAAGGCCGCGTTCTCTGCCTCCGGGCTGCGCATCGATGTGATGGGCGAGGATTTCTACTTTCTGGTGCCCGGGCCGGTGCTGGCGCCGGCGGCCGGGAAGACGGCGCGGCTGCGGCTGGTGGTACGCGGAGACACGGGTTGCCGGTTCCGGCTGGCCTGGCAGGGCGGCTTGCCCATCTTCGGCCGGCGCGCGCTGGAGCGTGTGTTCCGCCCCACCGGGGAGGTGCAGACGGTGGAGTTCGGGCTCGAAGAGGGCATTGCGGAGGATCGCGCCTTCACATTAGGCTGTTTTCAAGGCGGAGCGCGTCCAGGGACGGGCGAGATCCTGGAAGCGGTGAAGTATGAGGGATGATACCAAGCGCGCAACGGGGCCCCCCAGGGCGCACGAAGAGGGCGAGCAGACGGGCGGCGCTCCCTTCAATGAGGAGACCGCCGCCGCGATCCTCGCCATTTCGGACATGCTCGAGCAACAACGGGCCGCCATCGAGAGTGCGCAGTACCAGATCCGGGACGTCCTCGCGAGCCGGACCTGGCGGTGGCTCTGCGCCGCGGGCGGCATTCTGCAGAAGCTGCTCGGTCTGCCTCCCATCAGTACCAGCGGAGGCAGCGGAAGCACCTCGCCCGACTGGGCATCCTACTTGCGGTGGATCGACCAGTTCGAGCGCCCCGACCGGGCCTTGGCGCGGTTCAAGCTGCGTTGCCTGAATCGGCAGCCGAAGATCAGCGTGATCATGGCGGTGTTCCAGCCCGCTGCCGAACACCTGGAGCGCGCGATCGCCTCGGTCTCGAAGCAGATTTATCCGCACTGGGAGCTGTGTATTGCGGACGACTGCTCGCGCGCAGCCGATGTGGACGCGGTTCTCCAGCGGCACCAGGCGGACGAACCGCGCATCCGGGTGACCACGCTGGGCCAGCATGCCGGCATCTCGGCAGCCCTGAACGCCGCGCTCGCGCTGGCGAGCGGAGAGTTCGTGGCAGTGCTCGATCACGACGACGAGCTGGCGCCCGAGGCGCTGTTTCACGTGGCGGATGCGATCGGCCGCCATCCGGAGGCTAACGTCCTGTACTCGGACGAGGACAGAATCGATGCCGCCGGACGGCGCTGCGGCCCGTTCTTCAAGCCGGACTGGTCGCCCGACCTGTTGCTGTCGGAGAACTACATCTGCCATCTGCTGGTGGCGCGGCGGGAGTTGATCGAGGCCAGTGGCGGCTTCCGAAGCGCATACGACGGCAGCCAGGACTACGACCTGATTCTGCGGCTCAGCGAGGTGACCGGGGAGATCGTTCACATCCCCAAGGTGCTGTACCACTGGCGGGTCGTCGAGGGGTCGGCGGGGTCGGACCGCGGCGGAGAGCCCTTCGCTGCCGGGGCCGCCCGCCGAGCCATCGAGGCGCACCTCGATCGGGCCGACTCGCGGGGGCGGGTGGAGGAGGGCTTGCATGCGGGGCGTTGGCGGGTACGGTACCCGATCCCGGCCGGCGCTCGCGTCTCGGTCATCATTCCCTCTGCCGGCCAGATCAAGCTTCTGGAAGCGAACCTCTCCAGCATCGTCCAGCGGACGACCTATCCGGACTACGAACTGACCGTGATCGACAATTCGCGGTCGGGCGCGGTGGAGCGATTCCTGCGGCACTGGCAACGGCACGGCCGTGCGGTACGGTACGTGGACTGGCGCAGGCGGCCGTTCAACTTCGCCGCTATGAACAACGCCGCGGCGCGGGCTACCGACGCCCCGTTTCTGCTGTTCCTCAACGACGACACCGAGGTGATCACGCCCGGGTGGCTGGAGGCGATGGTCGAGCTGGGCGCCCGGCCGGAGGTGGGTGCGGTCGGCGCAAAGCTGCTGTACCCGGACGGGCGGATCCAGCACGCCGGTGTTGTGCTCGGCGTCTTGGGGCATGTTGGTCATGCGTTCTGGGGGCTGGATGGGAGCGCGCGGCACTATTTCGACCTGCCGGATGTGATCCGGAACGTCAGCGCAGTGACGGGAGCGTGTCTGCTGGTGCGCTCGAGCGTGTTCCGGGAAGCTGGTGGTTTCAACGAGTCCGGTCTGCCCGTCGATTTCAGCGACATCGACCTGTGCCTGAAGCTCCGGCAGCGCGGCTACCGCGTGCTGTACACGCCACATGCGGTCCTGCTTCACCATGAGTCGGCCTCGCGGCGCGAGGGTGGGCTGCCGCGCGATGACCAGGCCGCTCGGATCATGCGCACGCTTTGGGGCGAGGTTTTAGACAACGACCCGTTTTACAGCCCGAACCTGACGCGCGCGGCCGGGGGCTACAGAGTCCGCGTGTAGCTAGCCCCGATCTTCTCACACGCCTTCGGCTGCGGCCCTATCGCGCGCCGGCCTACTGGGCAATCCCGCGGAACCAGGCCAGGCTCTCCCGGGCCACGGCGTCCCAGTGGAATTCCCGGGCGCGGCGGCGGCCCGCCCCACCCAGCCGCTCACGCAGCGAGGGCGAGGTGAGCAGCTTCTCCAGGGCGCCGCGGATCTCGGCGGTGCTGTTCGGATCTACCAGCAGAGCGGCGTCTCCGGCGACCTCGGGCAGCGAAGAGAGGTTGGAGGTCACGACGGGCACGCCGGCCGCCATGGCCTGCGCGACCGGTAGTCCGAAGCCCTCGTAGAAGGAGGGGTAGGCGAGGAGGGCCGCCCCCGCCGTCAGTCCGGGCAGGCTCGCCTCTTCCAGGTAGCCCAGGTAGCGCACGCCGCCGGGAGCCGCACGCAGGCGCTCGAGGGTCTTGCGCTCCGCCCAGCCGGCCGGCCCGGCGACGACCAGCTCGTACTCCTCCCGGCAGCCCGGGCTGAGCTCGGCCCAGGCATCCAACAGGCCCGGAACGTTCTTCCTGGGTTCGATGGTGCCGACGAAGAGAACGTACGGCCGGGCCAGTCCGAGGGCCTGCCTGACCGCATGCACTTCGGCCGCCGTCACTTCGAAGTAGGCATCGGGCACGCCGGGGTGGATCACTTGGACGCGCTCGGATTCCAGGTCCAGGATGCGCAGGACGTCGCGCCGCGTGTTCTCCGAGACGGCGATAATCCCGTCGGCGCGCTTCATGATGTGCTCGCCGAACCAGCGGGTGACCGCGACGTTGGCGGGCGCGTGAAACTCGGGCGTCAGCCAGCAGGTCATGTCGTGGACGGTGCTGGTAAGGCGCGTGCGGCGCGGCGGGTTCCGCATATGGTGCGAGGCGTGGAAGACATCGACGCCGGGCGCGGTCCAGGGCAGGCCGGAGACGTTGAGCCCGTGCAACAGACACAGCGCGGAGGCCGTGTGCATGCGGCCGACCATCGAGTGCTCGTGATCCAGCTCGCGGGGAGGCGCCACGAAGGGGAAGGTACACACGCTCTCCCCCCTGCTCGCCTGCCCCTTCAGCGCGACGAGCCAGTGGTAGATGTAATTCTTCACCCCCGCGCTGCGCAGCAGCAGCGGGGTGGCGTCAATGCATACCCGCATATGGGAAAGCACGCCTGGCCGCAAGCCTCAGCGGCTGGTTTGAGAGCAGCGTCTTGCCGCCCGCCTCGGCCAGGATGTGCAAGCTGGCCGCGCCGACGAGCTTCGCCAGCCCCGTCACGGCCTGGCTCTCCGCCGCCACGTAGCAGGGCCCCGGCTCCGACCATATCCGCGCGAACTCGGCATCCCCGATGAAAACCCGGGGTGCGTCCGGCGCCCAGGAGCCGTACTCGAGATTATTCAGGCGGCCGTTCAGGATGAGCGCCCGATAGTCCGTGTAAAAAAAGACCGAGGAAAAGGTATAGTACGGTCCGGCGATAACCAGGCGGCCGTGGGGCGCGCGCCGCAGCGCCTCCGCCAGGGGCCGCGAGGACATGTACGGATCGAAGACCACCAGGGCGAGCCGCGCCGCTTGGAAGAACATCACCATCATCAGGGCCAGCGCCAGGAAGGCGCGCTCGCGGCGCAGCCGCCAGGCGCCGATCGCGCCCAGGGCGAAGGCGGCCGCCGCCAGTCCCAGCGGGAGGCGCAGATAGGCGAAGGCGCGCAACGTCAGGTCCCGCATATGCCCCAGCGACAGCGTGTAGGCCTCGGGGTTCACGGTCAGCGCGGCCGAGATGTCGCCCGGCGCCGGCAGCCCGCGCACCAGGATCAGGAGCGTGGCCAGCAGCACCGCCAACACGCCCGCCACCGCCGCCGCGATCCTCGTCCCCAGGCGGATCCAGCCGAGCTCGGCCGCCATGGCGCAGCCTATCACGAGCGCCACGGCCGGGTAGATGGGCATCGAGTAGTACTCCTGCGTGGTCGAGAACGAGAAGAACAGCATCACCAGGCCGGTCCAGCACAGGGCCATGAAGCGGGTTCGCCCGGCGCGATCCGCCGGGCGCCAGCCGAGCTTCACGACGGCGGGCAAACAGGCGCTCCAGGGGAAAAACCACAGCAGGTGCAGCGCCCAGAAGTACAACCGCGGCACCGTGTCGTAATCTCGCGGGTAGCGCTGGTTGAGAAACCGCAGGACGTGCTCGTTGATGAAATAGAACCAGAAAAAGCCGCGCCAGACCCCCGGCCCGCTGTGCATCGTGAAATCCAGGTAGGGCGGGTTGCGGAGCGTCGCCAGCACGTGCCAGGGCGCGGCGATCGCCAGGAAGATCAGTATGCTCGAGAGGGGGTGCAATCGCCGCCAGGTCCGCCGCACCAGGAGCTGGCGCGTGAAGAGCAGGTAACAGAAGCCGGCGCCCAGCGGGAACAGCAGCCCGATCAGGCCCTTCAGGAGCACGCCGCCGGCCAGGCTGGCGGCCAGGACCCAGGCCCACAGCCGCGGCCGCGGCTCGTTCTCATCCAGCGCGCGCAACAAACTCCAGATCGATACCGTCATGGCGAGCGTGAGTATCACGTCCGGAATGCCGATGCGCGTGAACAGGAACAGGCCCAGGCAGGTGGCCATCACCAGGCCGGCGTAGAAGCCCGCCGCCGCGGAAAACGCCCAGCGGCCGAAGCGCGCCACCACCCAGCACAGCAGGATCGCCGCGAGCGCCGACGGCAGGCGCGCCGCCCAGTCGTGTACGCCGAAGAGCATGAACGACACGGCGGTCATCCAATACTTCAGCGGGGCCTTCTCCAGGTAGAGGACGCCGTCGAGCCGGGCGCTGACCCAATCGCCTGAGGAGAGCATGCTGCGCGCTATCTGGGCCTGGACCGCGTCCACATCGTCCATCAGGGAGGGCGGGCTGATGACGCCGCCCAGAAAGATGATGGCGGCGATGGCGACGACGATCAGCTCGCGCCGCCGGCCGGAGGCGGCGGGCGGGCGGTCTGCCATGCTTGCGAGCTGCTGATCGGGTGGCTCTGTTTTCCGAGGCCGAGCGTCTTCGACAACCCCCATATACCGTAGAAATCCGAGGTTAACACGGCAGTTCGTAACGCGCGAGCCGCATTTTTCTATAAATTGGGTGCGCGGAGCAGAACCGTGGGAGGAGAATTGAACCGGTGACAGCCTCTGGCTGCTAGCGCCTACTCCTTCAGCTCGACGATGGTGGCGCCGGCCCCGCCTTCGTTCGGGGAGGCCGGGTAGAACTTCTCGACGTTGGGGTTCGCGGCCAGCAGCTCGGCGATGGTGCGCCGCAGGATGCCCATTCCGTGTCCATGTACGATGCGAATCCGGCTGACGGACGCCAGCAGGGCGCTATCCAGGAACTTATCCACCAGGTCGTGAGCCTCCTCGGCGCGCTTGCCGATGACGTTGATCTCGCGCGTGCTGACGTAAGCCTCCGGGCCGGCGGGCCGGAAGGTGACGTTCTGGGGTAGCTTCGCGCCTTCGCCCGGACCGGGCAGCACCTCGAGCACTTCATCGCGCGAGACCTGCATCTTCAGAACGCCGGCCTCGACTTCCAGCCGGTCCGCGCCCAACAGTCGGCGCACGCGCGCCGGCTCGCGCATGTCCTTCAAGCGCACCCGGGAGCCCTCGGCGATCTTGAGCGGCGTGGCGGCCCCCGGCTCGGCGCCGGCCTGGGCCGAGAGGACCGCCGTCTCAACCTCCTCGCGCAGCTCGCGCTTCACTCGCGCCACGTTGCGCTGCGCCTGGGTGGCGGCGCGGCGCTGCTCGGCCGTCGAGGCGATCTGCGCGATGGCCTCGTGGGCCTGGGTTTCGAAGCGGTCGAGCACGAGCTCGACCTGACGCTCCAGCTCGCGGATCTTCACCGCTTCCCGCTTGGCCCATTCCTCGGCGAGCGACTTCTCGCGGGCCGCCAGCCGCTGCCGGTCCTGCTCCAGCGCGGCCTGGGAGCGCTCCAACTCGCGGATGCGGTCCTCGAACTGGCTGAGGAAGTGCGACAGGTCCCGCTCGCGCGTTCCCAGCGCCGCGCGCGCCCGCTGGAGCAGCGTTGCGGGCAGCCCGAGCCGCCGGGCGATCTCTAGGCCGGCCGACTTGCCCGGCGCGCCCAGGCGCAGGATGTAGGTGGGCTCGAGCGTCTCCTCGTCGAAGCCCATCGAGCCGTTCAGCACGCCCGCGGTGCTGGCGCCGTAGACCTTGAGCGCCAGCAGATGGGTGGAGGCCAAGGTGAAGGCGCCGCAGGCGCGCACTCCTTCCAGGATGGCCGTGCCGAGCGCGCCGCCCTCCTCCGGATCGGTGGCGCGGCCCAGCTCATCCAGCAGGACCAGCGACTCCGGCGTGGCCCGCTCGACGATGTCCCGGATGCGCGTGATGTGCGCCGAGAAGGTGCTGAGCGACTCCTGGATGGACTGCTGGTCGCCGATGTCGGCCAGCACCCGGTCGCAGAACGGGAACTCGGCCTCGGCGCAGGGTACCGGCAAGCCGGCCTGCGCCATCAGCGCCAGCAGCCCCACCGTCTTGAGGGTCACCGTCTTGCCGCCGCTGTTGGGGCCGCTCACCAGCAGCGTGCGCGTGCCGCCTTCCAGGACCAGCGAGAACGGAATCACCTCCCGGTGCTGCCGCCTGAGCACGTCTTCGAGCAGCGGGTGGCGCGCATCGCGCAGCGCCAGGCGGCGCGCCTCGGGCGGGCTGAACCGCGGGATAGTGCAGCCGAAGTCGATGGCGAACTGCGCCTTGGCGAAGAGGAGCTCGAGCTCCCCGAGGATGGCCAGCGTGCGCTCGATGGCGTCGGCGTAGTCGCGCAGCCGCGAGGTGAGCTCGAGCAGGATGCGATGCACCTCGCGCATCTCGTCCTCGCTGAGCCGGACCAGCTCGTTGTTGAGCTCGATGGTCTCCAGCGGCTCGACGAACAGCGTGTGACCCGTTCCGCTGGCGCCGTGGATGACCCCGTCGATGCGGCGCCTCTGCCCGGCGATGATCGGCACCACGAAGCGCTCGTTGCGGATGGTGACGAACTCCTCCTGCAGCACGCCTTCCTCGCGGTGCGAGCGCAGGAAGCGCTCGAGCGAGTCCTGAATGGACGACTTCTGCCGCTCGACGTCGCGCCGCAGCCGGCCCAGCAGCACGCTGGCGTGGTCGGCCACCGTCCCATCGGGCAGGATCTTGCCCGCCAGGTCCTTGAGCAGCGTGCGGAACTCGCCCATGGCGGCGCCGCGCGCGCCGAGCTCGGGGAACCGCGGCGCCACGGCCAGCAGCACCGCTCGCATGTCGGCGGCGCGGTCGAGCAGCTCGGTGAGCGCGAGGACCTCTTTCGAGTCCAGTGCGGCGCCTTCGATGCGGAGCTTGCGGACCGAGTCGCCCGCGTCGGGCAGCGAGCCGAAGCGCAGCCGCACCGCGGCTCCGCGGGCGGCCGGCTGCGGCCTGGACGCCGCGCCCAGGTACTCGACCGCCTCGGCCGCCTCGGCCAGCGCCCGCTCCGCCGCCGCGCGGTCCTCGCCGGGCTGGACCCGCTCCAGCTCGGCGCGGCCGAGCGGGCTCGAGACGTAGCGCCCCACCAGCTCGCGCAGGTGGTCAAATTCCAGGAGCTGGACGCTGGTATTCATGGCTGCTGCCTCAGTACTGGACCGGGCCCTCCTTGGATGTGCCCGCGCCGGGGCGGTAGAAGCTCAGCGCGTTGTCGCCTTGCCGCACCGTGCGCACGCGCTGCAGCGCGCTGTAGCGCTCTTCGAGCGGCTGACGAACGGAATGCTGGGCGACGATGAGCGGCGACGGTACGCTGCCCAGCAGGCCGAGGACGGCGGCATATTCCTCCGGCGCGTCGTAGGGCGGATCCAGGAACACGATATCGGCCGTCAGCCGCGCCAGCACCACGCGCGCCTTGCCGCAGAAGACCTGCGCCCGCTCCTCCAGCCCCAGCGACTTCAGGTTCACACGGAGCGCGTCCAGCGGGGCGTGGTTCTTCTCGATGAAGATCGCCTGGCGCGCCCCGCGGCTTAAAGCCTCGATGCCCACCGCGCCGGTGCCGGCGTAGGCATCCAGGAACAGCACGCCGTGGATGCGCGGCGCCAGTATGTCGAACAGCGTCTCGCGCAAGCGGTCCGGCGTGGGCCGGGTCGCGATGCCAGGTATGGTCTTCAACCGCCGGCTGCGGAACTCGCCGCCGATCACGCGCATGCGATCTCTCCCTCAAAACCTCCGCTCCCTTACGGTCGCGGCTCGGCAAGAGGCGGACGTTCTATCCGCTCCCTTACGGTCGCGGCTCGGTCAGCCCACCTGCACCAGTCCGTAGCGCTGCTGCCAGTGTCCGCGCAGGTAGGCGATGGACCGCCGCCGCTCGTCGTCCGTCTCCGGCCGGCTCAACAGCGTGGCCGCCTCGCGGCGCGCGATCTCGAGCACCTCGGCATCGCGCAGGATGTTCGCAATCCGGAGCGCGGGCAGGCCCGACTGCCGCGTCCCGAAGAACTCGCCCGGCCCGCGCAGCTTAAGGTCGATCTCGGCGATGTAAAAGCCGTCGCTCGAATCCACCATGGTGCGGATGCGCTCGCGGCTCGTGTCGCTCAGCTTGTCCGTAACCAGGATGCAATAGCTCTGCTCGGCGCCGCGCCCGACGCGCCCGCGCAACTGGTGCAGTTGCGCGAGGCCGAACCGCTCAGCCTGCTCGATTACCATCACGCTGGCGTTGGGCACGTCGATGCCCACCTCGATGACCGTGGTCGAGACCAGCACCTGCGTCTGGCCGTTCTTGAAACTCTCCATGGCCGCTTCCTTCTCCGCGGCCGTGAGCCGCCCGTGCATGAGGCCGATGCGGAGCTGCGGGAAGACCTCGCCGGAGAGGTGCCGGTGCATCTTCTCGGCGGCCTTGATGGCCTGGGTCTCCGATTCCTCGATGACCGGGTAGACGACGTAGGCCTGGCGGCCCTCTTCGACCTGCCCCTTCAGGAAACTCCAGACCTGCTCGATGCGGTCTTCGCCGAGGTGGCGGGTGACGATGGGCCGACGGCCGGGCGGCAGCTCGTCGATCACCGAGATGTCCAGGTCGCCGTACAGCGTCAGGGCCAGCGTGCGCGGGATCGGCGTCGCGGTCATCACCAGCACGTCCGGGTGGACCCCCTTCCGAATGAACTTCAACCGCTGCATCACGCCGAAGCGGTGCTGCTCGTCGACGATCGCCAGGCCGAGCCTCTGGAACTCGACGTTCTCCTCAATCAGCGCGTGCGTGCCGACGGCGAGCTGGATCGCGCCGGCCCCGAGCGCGCGCTTGAACCGGGCCTTCTCGCCTGGGGACGAGGAACCGGTGAGCGGCGCCACCGCGTAGCCGAGC
>JBEKLW010000369.1:0-3701 GCA_050008815.1 Bryobacteraceae bacterium | reverse complement strand
AGAGAACCCCGTCCTCATTCTGGGACTGCTGGCAGGGGCCGTAGCTTCCTGCTGGGTCGCGGTGAAAGGAGGAGCGGAATTCGGGCCCCTCATCGCCAGCGTTCGTGGTGGTACCGCCATCGAAGGCGCCGTGGTGATGGTGATGTCGGGTGTGCTCGGGGCACTGCTGACTTCGACAGCCCCCGGTTTGGAGAGACTGGACGACCAGTTCCAGTCGGCTGCCGCGCCTCGGCGGGAGCTCTTCACCGGTCTGGTGGCCCTGCCCTCGACTGTCCTGTGGTTGGTGTGCTGTACGTTCGGCGCCGCGTTTGGCTTCGGACTTCTCTCGGGAGCCGGCGCCTCCGCGCCGATCTTCTTCGCGGCGCAGATGCTCCTTGGAGGCGTGGCAGTCGCTGCCATGGTGAGCGCGGTGGTGGCAATCCTGGCACGCAGGCGGCTGTCGCGAAGGCTACCGCCGGCTATCTGCCTTCTTGCCCTCGCCATCGTCTCGCCTCTGTGTGCATCAGCCGCAGCCGGCAGCCCCTACCCACTTACCTGGCTGGCCGGACTCATGCCGGATCCGGGGCGTGAGACGCTCGCGCCGGTGGTTCTGGTCACGTTGAGCCTCGGAGTGCCGGCCATGGCGTATGCGGCCTGGCTACTGATCGAGTCCGACCCGCTCCCGTCTCGCCGGTCTCGTTCGCGCTTGTCGGTGCCGATGTCGACTCGCCTTCTGGCATCGATCGCTACTGCCTGCGGCCTGTCGGTCGCGCGGGTGCGCTCGGTTCGAGGTGGTCTGGCGATGGCCTTGTTCGTGTCGCTCATCGGGAGCGCCGGGTATCGGATCTGGCTCGGCCCTTCAGCCTCTCAGTTCTCAGGGGTCGTTGGCGTTGTCGCGGTGATGCTGGCCGCCGGCGTGGCCTGCTCCACGACCGGGGACATGCTCAAGGCTGACTGGATGTGGGCCACCTCTGGCCGCTCCGGGATTGAGATCGGACTGGCGTGGTGGATCGCGGTTGGCTTGTCGTCGGCCGTGGCAACTACCGTTGTCGTCCTTCCTGTGTTGATCTTCCTCGGAACCGCCGGGTTTGGTTTCACGGTCATGGTTTGCGTGCTCGCCTCTGTGCTGACGGCACCTGTTACCAAGCTTGTTCCATGGCAGCACGACAACTTCGCCTCTCAGGCCGTGGCTTCGACAGCCCTTCTCCTGCTGCTCGGCGGCTCCCTTCAGTTCGTTATGTGGACCGGCGAACACTCCGGCTCCGCCCAGGTCGAGGTGGTTGCTCTTCTGGGCGTGGTGGCGGCTTCCTTGGGAACGACGCTCCTCTCGTGGAGGCGGTGGCCGTGATCTCCATGAGCGACGCCCTGGAGCTTCCACCCGGCGTCAGGTTGACCGATGACGGCCTTCGAGATGACGTCCTCGACCAGACGCACCCGGCAAACAGCACCGCCCGGATTTTCCTCGAGGCGGCATCCCGCGGCGCCACTCTGGAAGAGGCTTTGGCAGACGTCACTCAGGCTTTTGACGTCGACCCACGAGCGGCGCGTCTGGACTTGCTCGTAACTGCGGCGCGACTGAACCGGCATTTCCTGCTGAATGTCCGCAGGACTTCGTGGCGAAGCCGCCTCCAATCCTGGTTGGAGATGCCGTCCGCGATCATGGTCACAAGGCGCTGGCCCGGCGTTGCCAGAAGGTCTCCGGCGATCCGGGGGTTCCGAAGTGCTTGCACTGAGACCGCGCTCGCGGTTGTGGCAGGAACCGTTCCAATTCTCGCGGCCATGGCTCTCCCGCTGTTCGGTCTGGCGCTGCTGGCGATACCGAGTCAGCTGCCGGCGGTCACGCTTCTCGCCCTTTCATTCGTGGCCTCACTGATCATCCACGAGTGGGGCCACGCGTTCGCTCTGGTTGGCCGCCGTGCGCCCTTCTTCGTTGCGGCGGACGGCTGGCGCGTGGCTGTAGTTCACAGGCCGCCAGCCAGCGCTTGGGTTGCAGCCGCAGGGCCCCTGACTGCGGCATGCGTGGGACTCGCAATCGCTGCCATCGCCTGTGAGCTAAGGGCCCCGATTGCCCTGCTCGCGAGCATCCCGTTCGCCGGACAACTGGTGTGGCTGGTCCCAATCACCCACGACGGCCGGTCTGTTCTACATGCTTTGAAGGGAGAAGAAGTGTTGATCCGTCTTGCGGTTCGGACGATCGTCTCGATCGTCGTCTGTTACCTGGTCCTATTCATCGGCCTTTCCATCCTCGGGGCAGTCGCTTTCGCCTCGCCCGGAGTCAACTGGGACGTCGGGATCGGCCCGATGCCGCTGTTCTCAGCCCACTCGGATGGCCACGGCACCTCCTTCTCGATGGGCTGGGGCGTCCTGGTTGTTGCAATCGTGCTGGGCATTCTCAACTCGGCTGCTGGGGCGGCTCTGGCCGCTCGTCGCGGGCGCCGTTCGAAGCAGGTCACAGCCTAGGACTGCGCCACCGAAGCACTCTCAGCGCGGAAAGGGGGCAAAGAGGGGTTTTCGGCATGTCATCTATCGAGTCAGCATGGTTCAAGAGGAGGTAACCACCATGTCACTTACCCACTATGAAGCGCCCGTTGTGGAGCTCCACGACTCGGCCGTGACCGAAGAAATCCTCTGGTGGGGGGCGCTCGCACTCGCGGCCATCGCCGTGATTGGGACGCTCGCAGTCATATGCGAGCTCCAGCGCGGCAACCTCTCCTGGGGCTTCAACACCTTCTTCGGCATCCCGACGAGCATCTGGTACCAGTGCAACCAGCGTTAGGCTGCCGCGCCGAGGGGCGCGGTTGAGCATCCGGCAGGGTGGTATCGAGAGTGCCGCCCTGCCGAGACGAGGAGGAAAGCTCGTGTTCCCTGTTCGATATGAAGTCCCAACGGTAGAGATCCGAGATTCCGCGGCGACCGAGGAGATCTTCTGGGCCGGCGTGATCGCTCTTAGCGCCATTGCCGTGATTGGGACGCTCGGAGCCATATGCGAGCTCCAGGGCGGTAACCTCTCCTGGGGCATAAGCTGGGGCGGACCGTTCGGCCTCGTCCCGCAGGGCATCTGGTACGTCTGCAATTTCCGCTAGCTACCCGGCGCCAAGTCCAACCGCAGCACAAGGCCGGCCGGGCGGCAAGGAGGGGATCTACGTCTCCTCCCGCCCGGCCGGCGAGTCGCGGCGAAGTAGGCGTGGAGCCGAGGTAGCGCGTCCCGGAGCGACCATGCGCGTCCCGGGTTTGGCGATCCGACGTTGTTGTTCCTGCGCGCCCTAAACCCCTCCAGGCGCGCCATCTCCTGAGCGTGGAAGGGCCCCGGAAGCGTCTCCGGGGCCTTCTGATTCGTCGATGTCGTTGATACCCCTTGAAGCTGGCGGAGCGGCGGGTTTTCATCCTCACGGCTGGCCCCTGATGCAGCCTAAGGTGAGTTCGCTCGAAGGGGCATCGAACATCTAGTGATCCAGCCAGTGTTAACGTTGGTTGGGGCAACTAGTGATCGCGGTTCCTTCGGGCGTTCTCGTTTGTGCCGTACTCCCGGCCAGGCCGCTTCCGCAACCGTCGGTGGAGCGACCCCGACCGACCACCGCCACGCCTGACGCGACCCTGCCGTCGGTCGTCGAGCGGCCCTCCCGAACGACGCCAGTTCCTCAGCCGCGCTTGAAGATCCACCTGCGTCGGAGCGGCTATGGTGTCGCTGTTGCGGTCGTGTCTCGATGAAGGAGCGATCGGCA
>JBEKLW010000368.1:0-3708 GCA_050008815.1 Bryobacteraceae bacterium | reverse complement strand
ACCGAGTTGCGCTTCGCCGGCTCCGGTCTGGCCGCCATCGTTGGACCCAACGGCTGCGGCAAGTCCAACCTGGCGGATGCCATCAACTGGGTGCTGGGGGAGCAGTCCGCCAAGACCCTCCGCGGCACCCGGATGGAAGACGTTATCTTCTCCGGAACGCGCGACCGCAAGCCGGTGGGGCTGGCCGCGGTGACGGTCACGCTGGTGGACCCCGGCCTGGAGATCACCCGGCTCGAGAGCGGCGGGGCGGCGAACGGCAAGGCCAATGGGCATGCCAACGGGCACGCCGGCGGAGCGGTGAACGGCCACGCCGCCGGCGAGGCCAACGGCTCGGGGCGAAACGGCAAGGGGCTCGCCCAGGCTGCCGGGCGCGAAATCACCGTCACCCGCCGGCTGTTCCGTTCGGGCGATAGCGAGTACCTCATCGACGGGCGCACCGCCAGGCTCCGCGACATCCAGGATATCTTCATGGGCACGGGCCTGGGCCCCGATTCCTACGCCATCATCGAGCAGGGGCGCATCGGGCAGTTGCTCAGCTCGCGCCCCCAGGACCGGCGCGCGGTTATCGAGGAGGCAGCGGGGATTTCCAGGTTCAAGTCGCGGCGGCGCCTGGCCGAGGCCCGGCTCGAGGGCGCCAAACACAACCTGGAGCGCGTCTTCGACATCCTCGAGGAAGTCGGCCGCCAGGCCAATTCGCTCAAGCGCCAGGCCGCCAAGGCACGGCGCTACGAAGAACTCAAGTCCGAGATGGACGCCCAGTTGCGGCGGCTGCTGGCGGGGCGTCACCAGATGCTGGAGCGCGAGACGGCCAAGATCGCGCTCGATCTGAGAGCGGCCACGGCGGGCTTCGAGGAGCTTTCCTCGGCCACCGCGGAGCAGGAAAAGGAACACAGCCGCGCGCAGCAGGAAGGCTACCGGACCGAAGCGGAGCTAACGGAGGCTCGCAGGAGGCTCGCGGACCTCCAGCTCGAGCTGGAGCGCACGCGCGGGCGGCTGGACTATCAGGCAAAACAGGTGGCGGCAACCGAGCAGCGCCTGGCGCAAGGCGAGACCGAGTCGCAGGATCTTGAGCGACGGCTCGCCGCGCTCCAGCGCGAGCTGGCCTCGCACCGCGGTTCCCTCGAGGAGCTCGAGCGGCAGACCGAGGCAGCGCGCCAGCGGCTCGAAGCCAAGGGGTGCGAGCGGGACGAGCTGCACAGCGCGGTAGCTGGACGCGAACGGGGAATCGAAGCCGCGCGGCAGCTCGTCCTCCGCTTGCTGGGCGAGGCCGCTGGCCTAAGGAATCAGATCGCGCAGGCCGACGCCTGCCTGGCCGCGCTCCAGCGCGACGCCGCCAAGGCGCAGAAAGAGGAGCAGGCGGCCGCTTCCGATTTGGAGTGGCTCAACGCCTCCCGCAAGGACCTCTCGGCGAAGCTGGCCGAGCGGCAGATGCAACTGGAGTCGATCACCGACCAGCGCCGCCGCATCGAGCAGGAGCTCGCCGACGGCAAGGCGGCCCTGGGGACCGCGCGCTTGGCGCTGGAGGAGGCGCGCACCGAGTTTTCCCGCCGCAAAGCCCGCCGCGATTCGCTCGAGGAGATCCTCTCGCACCGTGCCTACACCACCGAGTCGGTGAAGCGCCTTTTCACGGCCATCGAGCGCGGGCAGGCCGATGGGCTGAAGCCGCTGGGCGTGCTGGCGGATTTCGTCGAGGTCGAGCCGGCCTACGAGAAGGCCGCCGAGGAGTTCCTCCACGACGAGCTGGAGTACATCGTCGTCGAGAACTGGACCCAGGCCGAGTGCGGCATCGAGCTGATGCGCGCCAGCGTCGAGGGCCGGGCCACGTTTCTGGTCCATCCCCAGGCGCCCGCTGAGGAGAGCGCCGCCGGCCCTGCGCTCGGCCCGGAGGCGCACGTCATCGCCAGGCTGGCCGAGGTGCTGCGGCTCACCAACGGCCTCGGCAGCACCTCGCTGGAGTGCCTGCCGCTCCTGGCGCGAACTTTCCTGGTCGAGGACCGCGCCGCTGCCCAGCGGCTGGCCATCCAGCACCCCTCCCTCTACTTCCTGCTGCCGGACGGCGTCTGCTACCACGGCCAGGCGGTGAGCGGCGGCAAGAAGAGCTCCAGCGGCCCGCTGGCCCTCAAGCGCGAGCTGCGCGAGACCAGAACGCTGGTGCAGGCGCGCCAGAGAGAGCTGGATGAGCTGGGCGCGCGCATTGACTCGCTGGAGCGGCGTCTGGCCGCACTCGAAAAAGAGCTCGAGGGCCTCCGCGGCGCGCAACAGGAGCAGGAAAAGGAAGCGGTGGCGCTCGACCACGAGATGCGCCAGCTCGTCGAGGAGCTCTCCCGCACCGCCTCGCGCCTGTCCGTGGCCCGGCTGGAGCTGGAGCGCGTCGGCCGCGAGCGGGGGCGCTCGCTGGCCCAGCGCCAGGCCGATGAGGCCGCCGTGGAAGAGAAGGACCGCAGCCGGAGCGCGCAGGAGAGTGCGCTCAAGGCCGCGCTCCAGGAGCTGGAGAGCCTCCGGGCCCGCGCGGCCCGGACCGGCGAGGACCATTCGGTGCTGCGCGTCGAGATGGCGGGTCTGGAGGAGCGGTGCCGCGCCGAGCGCATCGCCATGGCACGCGTCGAATCCGAGGCCGGCGAGCTGGGTGCGAGCGCCCGGCAGTTGAGCGCGGAGCAGGAACGGCTGGGCCTCGAAAAGGCCCGGCTGCTCGCCAGCAACATTGTGCTCGAGGGCCGCGTCGGCGAGCTGGCCGCGGACGGGGCGCAGGCCGAGGCCGAGGCGACTCGTCTGGCCGGGCGCGAGACCGAGTTGCGAGCGGCGCTGGCGGCGCTCGAGGAGAGCCTGCGCGAGCTGCGATCCCGGGTCCAGGAGGCGCAGGAGAACCGCTCGCGCATCGAGGTCGAGCTGGTGAAGCGCCAGGCCGAGCTGAAGTTCCTGGACGAGACCAGCCGGAAGGAGCTGGGCGTCGCGGTCCAGGAGCTTTGCCCGGAAGAGGAGACGGTGCCGGATGGCGAGGCGCTGGGCGAGCTGGAGGCCCGCTACGGCGAGCTGCGCCGCCGCATCGAGGCCCTGGGCCCGGTGAACACCGACGCCCTTTCCGAGTACCGGGAGGCCCAGCAGCGCTACGACTTCCTCAACACCCAGCGCCAGGACCTGCTGGACTCGGTCCGCGACACCGAGCGGGCCATTCAGGAGATCGACACCGAGGCCCGCCGCCGCTTCGCCGAGGCCTTCACCGCCATCAACGCGCATTTCCGCGAGGTCTTCGTAACGCTCTTCGGCGGCGGCACGGGCGAGATGCGGCTGACGGATGAAGCCAACGCCGCCGAGTCCGGCATCGACATCGTCGCCTCGCCCCCGGGCAAGAAGCTCCAGAGCGTCCTACTGCTCTCCGGCGGCGAGAAGGCGCTGACCGCGCTGGCAATGCTGATGGCGGTCTTCCGCTACCAGCCCAGCCCGTTCTGCGTCCTCGACGAGGTGGACGCGCCGCTGGACGAGCCGAACATCCAGCGCCTCATCCGCCTGCTCGGCGACATGGGCCGGCACACGCAGGTGATCATCATCACCCACGCCAAGCGGACCATGGAGGCCGCCGAGGTGCTCTTCGGCGTGACCATGCAGGAGCCCGGCGTCTCCAAGCTGGTCTCGGTGAAGTTCAACGGGACCATGCCGCCTCCGGCCGAACTGGCCGCCGCCGAGATCGCCCGGGCGTAGGCGGCGCGCGAC
>JBEKLW010000367.1:0-3725 GCA_050008815.1 Bryobacteraceae bacterium | reverse complement strand
GCGCTCGGGGTGAGTCCTCGACGTACTGTTCAAGTACGCCTGCGGGCTCACCCCGTCGCGCGCCTTGAATCTGCCGGCCTCGCGCGGCGCCTCGCTTCGAACGGTGTGAGAAGATCGGGTTAATCATACTGCTGGTGTAGACACCGCGGGGAGAGGATCGGTTGCGTGGGCGCCGGCCGGGCCGCCCGCGTAGTATCCTGATTTCCCATGGAGCTCAAGGCGATTCGGCTGGAGGTGCCCGACGGGGGGAACCTCATCGTCGGGCAGACGCACTTCATCAAGACGGTGGAGGACATCTACGAAGCGATCGTGAACACGGCGCCGCAGATGAAGTTCGGCATCGCGTTCAACGAAGCCTCGGGCGCCTGCCTGACGCGCGTGGAGGGCAACGACGAGGCGCTGAAGGCGCTGGCGGCGCGGAACGCCGCGGCGCTGGGCGCGGGGCACACCTTCGTGGTGGCGCTCCTGGAAGGCTACCCGATCAACGTGCTGGGGCAAATCAAGAACGTGGCGGAAGTGTGCTCAATCTTCTGCGCGACGGCCAACCCAGTCGAGGTCATCGTGGCCGAGACCGAGCAGGGGCGCGGCGTGCTGGGCGTAGTGGACGGCTACCGGCCGAAGGGCGTCGAGCAGGAGGCCGACGTCCAGTGGCGGCGCGACTTGCTGCGGAAGATCGGGTACAAGAGGTAGAACCCCCACCGCTCGCTGCGCTCGC
The DNA here is from genome assembly GCA_050008815.1 of Bryobacteraceae bacterium. Taxonomy (GTDB): domain Bacteria; phylum Acidobacteriota; class Terriglobia; order Bryobacterales; family Bryobacteraceae; genus JBEKLJ01. Next base: position 3,010 of record JBEKLW010000367.1, on the reverse strand, counting down.
GGTGGGAGCTTTCAGCTTCCAGCTTTCAGCTACCAGCTTTCAGACGTGAGCCCGGAAGCAGCTATGATAGGGCGCCCGGGAGAGCGCGAGGGACCGGCTGGTTCCCCGCCCCCGAGGTGGCGCGAGAAAGAGTGGCATTCTGGAGGGGTGGCTCAGATCCCTGAACCGAGGGGGCGAGTGATTCAACCCGGAGAGGCAGAAGGCACCGAGGACGACCATGGCGAACTACTACGCTGAGAACCGCGAGAGGTTTCTGGAGGGCTTGAAGAACTGGTTGCGCATTCCGTCGATCAGCGCGCTCACCGAGCACAAGGGCGACGTGCGGCGCGCGGCCGAGTTCGCGCTCGAGGAGCTGCGGGCCGCCGGCCTGGAGAACGCGGAGTTGATCGAAGGCCCGGGCAACCCGCTGGTCTACGCCGACTGGCTGCACGCGCCCGGCAAGCCCACGTTGCTTCTTTACGGCCACTACGACGTACAGCCGCCGGACCCGCTCGACGAGTGGAAGTCGCCGCCCTTCGAGCCCGAGATCCGCAACGACAATCTGTACGCGCGCGGCGCCTCGGACGATAAGGGGCAGACGTACATCCTTATCAAGGCCGTCGAGGGCCTGCTCAAGACCGAGGGCAAGCTGCCGGCCAACGTCCGGTTCCTCATCGAAGGCGAGGAGGAGGTCGGCGGAGAGCACATCGAGAGCTATGTGGCGAGCAAGCCGGCGCGGCTGCAGGCGGACGCCGCGGTGATCTGCGACACGGAGATGTTCGCGCCGGAGCTGCCAACCATCTGTGTCGGCCTGCGCGGCATCATCTACGCCGAGCTGTTCGTCCAGGGGCCGGATCACGACCTGCACTCGGGCGTTTACGGCGGCGTGGCGCCGAACCCGTTCATGGCCATCGCCGAGATCCTCACGGCGCTCAAGGCGCGCGACGGTCGCATCCTCATCCCGGGCCTCTGCGACCGCGTCCAGCCGCCAAGCAAGGAAGAGAAGGAAGCTTGGGCGCGGCTCCCGTTCGACCCGGAGGAGTACCGCAAGAAGGAGGTCGGCTCGACGGAGCTGACGGGCGAGCCCGGCTACAGCATTTTCGAGCGCACCTGGGCGCGCCCGACGCTGGAGGTCCACGGCATCCGCGGCGGCTTTACCGGCGAGGGCGCCAAGACCGTCATCCCGGCGCGCGCGGTGGCTAAGATCAGCCTGCGCCTGGTGGCCGACCAGCGCCCCGAAGAGGCGTTCGAACAGTTCAAGGCGGCCGTGGTCCAGGCCACTCCGCGCGGCGTCACGGTTGAGGTGAACCTCATTCACGGGGCCGGGCCTTCCCTGGTCAATCCGAACAACGACTTCATCCGCGCCGCCGCCGGCGCCATGGAGCAGGTCTTCGGCGCCAAGACCGTCTACATCCGCTCGGGCGGCTCGATCCCCATCGTGGGCTCCTTCGAGCGCCACCTGGGCATCCCCAGCGTCCTGATGGGCTTCGGCCTACCGGACGACAATCTGCACTCGCCCAACGAGAAGTTCTACATGCCGAACTTCTATCGCGGCATCGAGGCGATGGCGCGGTTCATCGGCCTGGTCGGCGGCCTGACGGCGGGCCAGGGCCGCAAGTCCGGGGGATAGCAGGATGCCGGGACGGCTAGCCGTCATCACCGGCGCCTCGAGCGGCATCGGCGCGGCCTTCGCGCGCGCGCTGGCGGGGCGAGGGTTCGACCTGGTGCTGGTGGCGCGCCGCCGGGAGCGGCTCGAACAGCTCGCCTCGGAACTGGCCGCCGCCCACGGCATAGAGGTCGAGCCGCTCGTAGCGGACCTGACCGACGAGGCCGAGCTCAAGGTGGTCGAAGACCGCATCGCGCGCGCGGCCTCGCTCGAGCTGCTGGTCAACGACGCCGGCTTCGGCACGCGCGGCCGGTTTTTCGAGGCCGACCTCGTCGGCCAGGACAGGATGCACCGCCTGCACGTGCTCGCCACCATGCGGCTGACGCATGCCGCGCTCGCCAACATGGTGCCGCGCGCCCGAGGCGCCGTGATAAACGTCTCCTCGGTCGCGGGCTTCATCCAGACCATCGGCAGCACGAGTTACTCGGCCACAAAGTGCTGGATGAACAGCTTCACCGAGGGGCTGTACCTGGAACTGAAGAGCGCCGGCTCGCCGGTGAAGGTGCAGGCGCTGTGCCCCGGCTTCACGCTCTCGGAGTTCCACGACGTGGCGGGCGTGGACCGCAAAGTGATCCCCGCAGGGCTGTGGATGAGGGCCGAAGAGGTAGTGGCGCGGTCGCTGGCGGGGCTGGAGCGCGGCGAGCTATTCGTCGTGCCCGGCTGGCGGTACAAGCTCGTGGTGCGGCTCGTGCCGGCCCTGCCAGGCTTCCTTCGCCACCCGGTGCTCATCTATTACGGCCGCCGCACGCGGCGCGAAATGGCGACCGACTGAAGCCCGTGCCACAGGCGGCAAGCGCGGCACTAGCCGTGCTGCACGGCGGCCGTGGCGGGACGTGGCCGTCCCGCGCGGGCGTAGACGCCCGCCCCACCAGCCCGCGACAAGAGTGTCGAGGCGGCAGGCTGTCCGTTTTCGGACCAGAGTATACTTGGACCGTCTAAAGGGCCCAACCATGAACACTGCGCTTCGATTCTTCTCGACGATCTCAATTGCGGCCTGCGCCCTGGCAATGGCTGCGCCCCCGGAACGCCGCGTCGCGTTTGACGATGGGTGGCGGTTCATGAAGGGCGACGCCGCGGGCGCCCAGCGCCCGGAGTTTGACGATTCCTCCTGGCGGCGCGTCCAGCTTCCGCACGACTGGGCCATCGAGGGCCCGTTCGACAGCCGGTACAACTCGCACCAGGGCGGTTTGCCCGTGCACGGCACGGCCTGGTACCGGAAGCGGTTCACTCTTCCGGAGGGCGCCGCCGGCTCGCAGTATTGGATCGAGTTCGACGGCGTGATGTCGAACTCCAAGGTGTGGCTGAACGGGCAGGAGCTGGGCGGCCGCCCCTACGGTTACATCGGCTTCGGCTTCGACTTGACGC
>JBEKLW010000366.1:0-3726 GCA_050008815.1 Bryobacteraceae bacterium | reverse complement strand
GGCGGCCCGGTCAGCTCGGGTGAGGACCAAGTGGTGGCTGAGATCGGCAAGGAAGTCCTGACGGCGCGCCAGATCCAGCAGCGGATGCAGGCGGCGATGCGGAACAGGGAATACACGCCGGGCACCGCGGACATCTACGCGCAGCAGCTCGTTGACAACCTGGTTACGCGGCGCGCGATGCTTTACGAGGCGCGGCGGATGGGGTTCGAGGTGACGGATGCCGCGCTGGCCCGCGTTCTCCGCGGCGTCCCGGCGCTGTTCCCGGACGGCCAGTTCGTCGGCCAAGAGGTATATGCGGCCTGGGTTGAGCGGCAGCAGAACATGACGGTCCCCGAATTCGAGGCGGAGCTGCGGCAGGAGATCGTGATCACCCGGCTCGCGAGCCTGGTGGGCGAGAGCGTGGTTGTGACGCCGGAGGAGGTGACCCGGGAGTTCCGGCGCCGGAACGAGAAGGTTCGTGTGGAGTACATTGCGCTGAGCCCGGACAAGTTCAGGAACGAGGTCACCGTCTCGCCGGCCGAGATCCAGGCCCAGTTCCAGCTCCACGCCGCCGCGTTCCGGATGCCGGAGAAGCGCAGCTTCGACATGCTGGTGGTGGAGGAGGCCCGGGTTGCGCAGGGGATCGAGATCCCGGAGGCGGAGCTGCGCAACATCTACCAGGCCAACCGGGACCAGTACCGGGTGCCGGAGCGCGTCCGTGCGCGCCATATCCTGCTGAAAACTACCGACAAGCCCAGGGAGGACATCCCCAAGATCCAGGCCCGCGCCGAGGACCTGCTGAACCAACTCAAGAAAGGCGCCGATTTCGCGGTGCTGGCCAAGAAGAACTCCGAAGACCCTGGCTCGGCTGTCAAGGGCGGCGAGCTGGGTTGGATCCTCCGCGGCCAGACCGTGCCGCAGTTCGAGAGCACCGCTTTCTCGCTCCAGCCGGGCCAGCTCAGCGGCGTGATCAAGACCGACTACGGGTTTCACATCGTCCAGGTGCTGGAGAAACAGGAGGCGCGCCTGCGGCCGTTCGAGGAGGTCCGGAGCCAGATCGCGCAGGAGAACACGCGGCAGCGGGTGTTCGATACCATGCAGCAGCTTGCCGAGCGCGCGCGGGATGAGTTGCTCAGGACCCCGCAGCAGGCCCAACAGATCGCCGCGCGGCTGAACCTGCGCCACATCCACGTGGACAAGTTCTCCCCGGGCACGCAGGTTCCGGAGTTCGGCGTCAACCCGGACTTCGGCGACACGATCATGGGCACGGGCAGGGGCAGTGTGACGCAGCTCATGCAGGCGCCAGGGAACAAGCTGGCGGTGGCGGTGGTGACGGCTGTGTCTCCCGAGCGGCCGGCGGAGCTAGCCGAGGTGGAAGGCCAGGTCCGCGCGCAGGTCGCCAACCGGAAGCTGATGGAACTGCTCGGCCGGCGGGCCAGCCAGGCGGTCCAAAGAGCCAGTGCCGCCGGGGACCTCAAGATCGTGGCCCGGGAGCTGGGCCTCGAGATCAAGACCACGCAGGATTTCGGCCGCGACGGCGCGGCGGACGGCATCGGCCCGGCAGGGATGCTGCTCCCGGCCTTCGAGCTGCCGGTCGGGAGCATCTTCGAACCCATCCGGGCGAGCGATCAGCGCTTCATTTGCCGGATCGTAAGCCAGACCCCCCCGGACATGGCCAAGCTCGCCGAGCAGCGCGCCGAGATCCTGGCCGCGCTCCAGGAGCGGAGGGGCCGCCAGCGCATCGAGCTGTTCATGGATTCGGTGCGGACGACGCTGATCCGCGAGGGCAAGGTCAAGATCCACAAAGACGTGCTCAACCGCGTCATCCGCGGTTACCAGGGCTAGCGCACGCCCGCCGATGATACAAGCTGTCGTCGACTTCCTGCGCACCCTGACCACGCCCGAGCGGCTGATCCACCTGCTGACGACGGTGCTGACGGGCTGGCTCGGCTACGCCATGCTGTTCGGCGTAGTGTTCGCCGAAACCGGCCTGTTGACCGGCTTCTTCCTGCCCGGCGATTCGTTTCTGTTCACGGTCGGCGTGGTGGCCGGAGCGGCCGGGCTGGACGTCCGGGTGGTCATCCCGTTGCTCATGGCGGCGGCCATCCTGGGCGACAGCACGGGGTATTTCCTCGGCCGGCGCACCGGGCCGCGGATCTTCAGCCGGCCGAACTCGCGCCTGTTCCGGCGCGAGCACCTCATCCGCTCCCAGGCCTTCTACGACAAGTACGGCGGGAAGACGATTGTCTACGCCAAGTTCATCCCCATCATCCGCACCTTCGCGCCGTTCCTGGCCGGGGTGGTCCAGATGAACTACCGGCGCTTCGTGAGTTTCAGCGCGCTGGGCGTGACACTGTGGGTGTGCTCGATCACCGCGCTAGGCCACCGGCTGGGCCGCGTGCCGCTGGTGCGGCAGCATTTCGAGAAGGTGATCTTCCTGATCATTCTCGTCTCGCTGCTGCCGGTCTTCCTGGAGTTCCTCAAGGCCTGGCGCCAGAAGCGGGCCGCGCGCGCCGCCGCCGGGGCCGGGCGATAGGCCGCGGCTGAGGCGCGCGCTCAGGCCCCGGCGGCCTCTTAGCGGAGCGGGTTCTGGCGCGCCCGGAGGGACTCGAACCCCCGGCCTGCTGGTTCGAAGCCAGCCGCTCTATCCACCTGAGCTACGGGCGCGCGAAGTGGGTGCGGCGAACGCCGCACGGCGAATAGCGTAACACACCCGGAGCCCTCGGGCTCCGCTTTGGCCGGCCTGGAGGCCGGCTAGCGGACCAGGAGGTCCGCCCCACCAAGTAGGGCTGCTCTCCAGAGCCGCCCGCGGGCCTCCAGGCCCGCGCTACGCTTCCGGAGACAGCCGCTCCGCTCTCAGCCACGCTGCTACCATGGACAATCAGCCGGAATGAGCACACAGGCGGGCCGGGAGATCGAGATCAAGCTGAGGCTTTCGGGAGCCGCCGAGGGCCGCCGGCGGCTGCGGCAGGCCGGCTTTCGTGTGACCAGGCGGCGCCTCCACGAGCTCAACACGGTCTTTGACACGCCCGCGGGGGAGCTGTGCGCGGCCGGTTTGCTGCTGCGGCTGCGGATTTGCGGCTCGCGCCGCGTGCTGACCTTCAAGGGACCATCGGAACCCGGCCGGCACAAGAGGCGCCAGGAGATCGAGCTCGAGCTGAGCGATGCCGCGGCCTTTGAGCGCATTCTGGCGCGGCTGGGATTCCAGGCGTCCTTCCACTACGAGAAGTACCGCACCGAATACCGCGTGAGCGCCGGCCCAGGGCACGCCATGCTCGATGAAACGCCAGTGGGCGTGTTTGTGGAACTGGAAGGGGCGCCGGGTTGGATCGACTCGAGCGCGCGCCGCCTGGGGTTCAGCGAGGCGGATTACATCACGGCCACCTACGCCGAGCTGCACCGGAACTCGGCCGCAGCCCGCGCCGGCCGGCGTGACATGCTCTTCGCGCCGTTGCGGCCCGGCTAACCCGATGCTATGCTCGGTTCGAATTCGGGGCGCCCCGGGCGCCCGCAAGCGCATGTCTCGCGCGCCAGCCGCGACGCGAAGGGTTCGAATTCATGGTTCCCGAGCTGCTCATCGCTCTGTTGGTCCTGATCCTGACGGCGTACTGGTTTCGGTACAAGTGCCTGGTCATCCTTAGAACGACCGTCGTGGGTGACCGGGCGCGCCAGGTGGCGGTGGCGAACCACCTCAGCTTCGCCGGGATCGCCGAGCGCCTGGCGGGTGATGTGCCGGCCGAGGAACTG
>JBEKLW010000365.1:0-3726 GCA_050008815.1 Bryobacteraceae bacterium | reverse complement strand
CCAGAAGAGCCAGGGGAAGCGTGGCGGTCAGTGCCCCGGTGTTGCCCAGGGAGGAAACGATGCCGGTGAGCGTGGCGAATTGCCGGGGCGGATACCAGTTAGCCACAATGGTTAACGTCCCCATGTACATGCACGACATTCCCAGCCCCATAAGTCCCCTGCCCAGCAGGCAGATGTCGTACGAGGGCGCCAGGGCAAAGGTCAGGCTCCCTAGCGCTCCCAGCGTCCCCAGGACCGACACCACCTTGCGGGGGCCGATGAAGTCCAGCGCCGGCCCCAGGGGAACCTGGGCGACGGCGAAAACAATGAAGAAGATGCTGCTCAGAAGGCCCAGTTTCTCTGCCCCCAGGGAAAAATCCCGCAGTAAATAGGGGGAGATCACCGCCGGCGACGTGCGATAGAAGAAGGAAAAGAAGAAAAGGGAAATCATGACAGCAAGCATGGCGGTGCGGCCACTCATGGAGGACCTCCATGGGAATCATAACCCTGTTTTCTTTGCCGGTACACGAAGAAAGACGACCCAGTGTTGTGTCCCAGAAATGAGCTGACAATGCCGGACTCAAAAAGGTACCGGACACATTTAGTCAGGTAACTAGGTGGCCATGGTTCGCGCGCTGTGCCTGGTGACGCTGGGGATCACCGTAGCGGTTGGCTTTGGTGTGAAGCTGGGTGGCTGGTCAGAGCTGACGCGCCTCGAAGGTATTGCACTGCTTCATGTCGCCGGCCTCGATGCCGCGCCTGAACCAGCGCATGCGCTCGGCCGACGTGCCGTGCGTGAACGTGTCGGGAACAATGTAGCCGCGCGACTGCTGCTGCAAGCGGTCGTCGCCGATGGCGCTGGCCGCGGTCAGCGCTGCCTCGATGTCGCCGGTCTCGAGGATATGACGCATGCGGTCGGCGTGGTACCCCCAGACCCCGGCCAGGCAGTCGGCCTGAAGCTCGAGGCGCACGGATAGGGCGTTGGCTCGGGTTTCGCCAGCTCGGCTCCGCGCGGCCTGCACCTTGTCGGCGATGCCGAGAAGGTTCTGCACGTGGTGACCGACCTCGTGGGCGATGACGTACGCCTGGGCGAAATCACCCGGGGCCTTGTAGCGGAGCTTCAGGTCCTGGTAGAAGGCGAGGTCAATGTAAACCTTCTGGTCGAGCGGGCAATAGAACGGTCCCATCGCCGTCTGACCGGTGCCGCAGGCGCTCGGCGTCGCGCCCGTGAAGAGCACGAGCTTCGGGTCATGATACTCGCGGCCGGCCTGGCGGAAGATCACACGCCACGTGTCCTCGGTGTCGGCGAGAACCTTGGAGACGAATCGCGCCATCTCGTCGTTGGCCGGGGGCTTGTGCGCCGGCACCGACTGCGGTGCCGGACTTCCGGCGCCCGAGAAGAGACCGAGAATCACCGTCGGGTCGATGCCGAAGAAGTAGCTTGCCGCCAGCGCGACGATGATCGTTCCGATGCCGGCGCCGTGACGGATACCGAAGCCTCCCCCTCCGCCCTGGCCACGTCGATCCTCGACGTTTTCACTTTCTCGTTCGTCGTCGAGCCGCATGAGTTTTCCCTTCGATGTTCGTACGTTCCCGGTACGCGCCGGTCGAGATCCCCGCTTCTCTCGATGGATTCGGCCTGGAGATCACCGACACCACAAGAACCCTAACTCTCCTGTCGAGCCATGACAACATAAAAATCGGCACGCCACAGGCAACGTTGCCGCGGGTCAAGGGTAGGTTCTCCCCCAAAAACCTACCGCTAAAAAAGTTGTCATGGGCTTTTGCCCACCCGCGCCGCATGAAAATGGCCCTGTTTGGCCTGTGTTATTTCGGACAGTAACCGCTATTTTCTGAGCAGGTACCGACACCTTTTGGCTCGTGAGTAATGGATCCTGCGAGATGCCGATTTCGCTTGCGGGTCGTTACACAAGCCCGCGGACTACCTGCATGGGTGCCCGGCTTGCGAAGCACACGGGATGCCCCGACGGCGACGACGACTTCGGGTCTCATCCACCTGATGGACCGACCGCCACGAATTGGACTCGTCCATGCGGTAAATCAACGGGTTGGCTTGCAATAAGATAAGTGTCCGGTGCCTATATTTTGAGAACGGCAAGGGCTGCGCCGGACTGGCCGTGGTCAAGGACGGGCCAGGGCTGGTCTTGCGCGACGAGAACGGGAAGGGCCGCGCTTTGCTGGGCACGAGCAAGGACGGGCCGAGGCTGACCCTGGCCGACGAGGACGGGAAGGCGATCTGGTCTCAACCATGAAGACGCTTGCCCTGGTCAACACCAAGGGCTGCATCGGCAAGACCACATTCGCAACCGAAAGGAGCGGAACGCATGGAGAAAGTGATCCGGGCTACTCAGTTCGTTCTTGAGGACGAGAACGGTAACCACCGCGCCAGCCTGGGCCTGGCCGCGGGCGGGTCGCGGCTGAACCTGTCCGACGAGAACGGCACGGTCCGCGCCATGCTGCACGTGTTCAAGAACGGGCCGGTCCTGTCCCTGTTCGACGAGAAAGGGAAGACGCTCTGGTCTCAACCATGAAGGCGCTTGCCCTGGTCAACGACACGGGCGGGACGCGCGTTGTGATGCCGGGGAAGCGGTAGGGGAGGGCAAGACGGGCAGCTATCTGATGCGTTGAGCGGTGGCGGGGGAGAAAGGGTAGCAGGGGGGCAGCATAGACAAGCAAAAGGGCTTGAGGTTTCATCCTCAAGCCCTTGCTTTTATTGGTTGCGGGGGCTGGATTTGAACCAGCGACCTTTGGGTTATGAGCCCAACGAGCTACCGGACTGCTCCACCCCGCATCGGCATACTACGCAGTCATGCCCGCAGTGTCAAGGCATTTCTCCCACCCTGTGGCCTCAGAGATGGCGGAGGAACCAGTCCCGGGCGGCGCCGCTCGAGGCCGGAAACTCCTGGACGTAGGGAACGAAGTGCCCGCCAGGGATCAGCACGAGGTGCTTGGGCTGAAGGGCCCGCTCGTAGGCCTCCAGCGTCAGGTCCGTACCGGTCAGGTTGTCGTCGGTGACGGCGACGAGCAGCAGCGGGGTGGGGCTGATGCGGGCGATGTAGGTGGCAGGCTCGTATTCGCGCGCCATCTCCACCGAGCGGAGCGTGATCTCGTCGCCCCAGGTGGGGGCGCGGCGTGCCGCCTCGCGGAAGAACGCGATGGCATCCGCGCCGGTGAATACCGCCGGCCCACCGGACTGCCGCGGCAACACCGGGCGCATGGCGGGCGGCTCGCCGCGGAAGCGCCGCTCCCGATCCGCCACGAATGCCTCCAGCAAGGTCGGGACCTGCGCGGCCGGCACGCGGCGAAGCGAGGCTTGATACCCGCTGATCGCCGGCACCTGGCTGACCACGCAGCGCACCCGTCGGTCCAGCGCCCCGACCACCAGGACGTGCCCGCCACTGTAGCTGGTGCCCCAGATGCCGAGACGATCCGGGTCGAGCTCCGGCAGGGCCCGGGCGAAGCTGATGGCGTGCCGGTAGTCGCGGACCTGCGCCCAGGGGTCGATCTCGCCGCGCGGCTCCCCGGCGGACGCGCCGAAGTTCCGATGGTCGAACACAACCACCCCGAGGCCGGTGGCGGCGAACACCTCGGCATACGTGTCGAGGTACATCTCCTTCACTGCGGTAAAGCCGTGTGCCATCACCACCCCGGGAACGCGACCGGCCGGATTCTCCGGCAGGTAGAGCCAGCCGCGCAGAATCGTCCCCTCGGCATTGAATTCGATGG
>JBEKLW010000364.1:0-3727 GCA_050008815.1 Bryobacteraceae bacterium | reverse complement strand
CGCTCGCCGGGCTTCTGCTGCGCGGCCCTCTCTCTGGGAAACGGTTGGTCTATCACACCACCGACTACATCGACCCTCTGCGCTACCGCTGGCGCTCCCGCCTGGAGGGAATGCTCGCGCGCCGTGCCGGCCTCTACATGAACGCCGAATACCACCGCGCCTACATCAGCCGGACCCAGCACCGCATCACTGCGCCCATTCTGGTGGCGCCGCCCAATTTGCCTGTGGAGTGGCCAGTTCCTGGACCCGATCCGGCCCTGCGCGAGCGCCTGGCGGGCGGCCTTCGGGATGCGTTCGTCATCCGGCTGAGCGGCGGATTTCACCCGCTGCGGATGGTCCCCAACCTGCTCGAGGCGGTGGCCCGCCTGCCGGAGCGATTCCGTCTGACCATGACTAAGACTCCGGCGGACGAGACCAGAGTCTTGCCGATGCTGCGCCGGCTAGGCATCGCGGAGCGGGTGGTGCTCGTCGACCAGCGGCCCTACGAGCAGACCTTCGCCTATTCGGTGAACGCCGACGCGGGGGTGTTGCTCTATGCCAACAACGACCTCGGGAACTTCTTCCAGGCGCCGGGCCGCCTGACCGAGTACATGAGCTGCGGTCTCCCCGTCGTGGCTTCGAACTTCACCGGTCTCAAGAGCCTCATCACCGCCTATGAGTTAGGCGTCGCCGTAGATGCCACCGCCCCTGCCTCCATTGCCGCGGGCTTCCTCGAGCTCGAGGCGGGCATCCGGGACGGCCGGTTCTCGCGCGAGAGAATTCGCCGCGTCTTCCTCGATCGCTTTGCCTCCAACCACTGGTATCCCGCAGTCCGCGAGTCGTTCAACAACCTCCTGACCGGCAAGCCCATGCCCGCCTTCGTCCCCACGCCGTCTTCTTTTGAGCTGCATCATGGCTGAGCTGCCGCCCATGACCACTTGGCATTTCCTGGAAGCCCTTCGGTCGACGTCAGGCTTACTGCGGGGAGAATGTGGTTCTGCTATAACATCCTCACGCCCATGACCAGACGCCTCACCGCCGCCCTCATCCTGCTGGTCCTGCTTCTCACCGGCTGGCGGTATCGCAAGATAGTCCTTTGGACCGCTCTTACCGCACTTGGACGGAACCCGTATTGCTCGATCGCATCTGTCTTCGCTTCACCCAGGAACTTCGTGACGATCGACAGCGGGGTGGAACGGACTCGCGCGAGGTGCAAGATCGTGAAACGCGAGGCTAGGTTCTGGCTCTGGGACACCCCAATGGGCCACTTCTGGGCTCCAGCGCCGTCCACCTTCGTGCCGTTCGACGTCTTCGAGCAGGAGACCGATATCTACGGCTCCGGACGGGATGGGGTGCAGCGGGCGGACATCGTCATCGATTGCGGGGCCAACATCGGCCTCTTCACGGCCAAAGCGCTGAAGCTCGGCGCCGGGCGTGTGATTGCGGTCGAACCCGGGCCTGAGAATTTGGAGTGCCTGCAACGCAACCTCGCCGCGGAAATCCAGGCTGGACGTGTTCTGATCGTTCGAAAGGGTGTATGGAGCCGCGAAGGCTTCCTCAGATTCATTTCCGAGCCGGACAATTCCGCAGGGGACCATTTCGTGGACTCGGACGTGACCTCCGGGGTGGGTCAGCAACTGCCCATCACGACTATCGACCGGATTGTTGCCGATCTCAAGCTCCCGCACGTAGATTTCATAAAAATGGACATCGAGGGGTCCGAGGTCCCGGCCATCGCCGGAGCCACGGAGACTCTGAGGGCGTCCCGGCCGCGGCTGGCGATTTGTACGTATCACAAGCTCGATGATCCCGTGACCATTCCAGCCGCCATACGGAAGATCAACCCGGCTTACATAATGCGCTGCGGTGGTTGCCAGCGTAGGGGTTTCAGCCTGGAGCCCCTCGTGCTCCTATTCAAGTAGGCCGGGCACCGCCTCTGATCACGGCCCAGCATTGGTATCCCGCAGTCCCCGAGGCGCTCAACAACCTCCTGGCCGGCAAGCCCATGCCCGCCTTCGTCCCCACGCTGTCTTCTTTTGAGCTACAGCATGGCTGAGCCGCCGCCCATGACCACTTGGCATTTCCTCGATACCCGAATGGTCTGGGTGCGCGAGTTCGCGGCGGCGGTCCTCCGCCGGAATGAAGGGTTCGCCTGGATGCCCGCACTGCACCTGGCCGGCTGCCTCCAGTCTTGGGAACGCGAGGACTTCCTGCTTGACCCGCCGCTTCGCGCCGTCCGCTTCCCGCTCCAGCGTGGTTTCCACATCTTCCCGTTCTCCGTTTTCGAGGGCCGGCGCGTCCTCGGCCGCCTCCTCCGGCGCTCCGCCGACCCCCGCCGCTCCGTCCTCGTGTGCTCGCTGCCGCAGTTCGCTGAAGTCGTCGAGGCCTGGCCCGGCCCGTCCGTGTATTACGCGACCGACCTCTTCACGCATTACAAGGGATGGAACGCCGCCAGGGTTGCGCGCTGGGAACGGCGTCTCTGTCGCGCTGCCACACTGGTGTGCCCGAACTCGGAGCGGATCGCCGAGCGCTTCCTCCAGCACTCCGGCTGCCCCGCCGAGAAGATCGCCGTCGTGCCGAACGCCGTCCGCGCTGAAAACCTGCTGCCCACCCCGCTCCCCGAGCCCGCGGCCCCGCCGCCCGACATGCAGCCAACCCCTCGGCCCATCGCGGGCGTGATTGGTAACCTCGGCGCGAACACAAACTGGACGCTGCTCGAAGCCGTGATCGAGCGCACGCCGTGGCTCTCCTGGGTCTTTGTCGGACCCGCGGGCGACCGCATTGCCGATGTCAGAAATGCCGCGGCCCGCGAGGCCGTCATGCACTCGCCGCGCGCGCGTTTCCTCGGGGAGAAGCCCTACGGCGTTCTCAAAGATTACGCCCGCGCGTTCGATGTGGCCGTCCTTCCCTACAGCCGGCGCGAGCCGACCTTCTCGGGCAGCTCCACCCGCTTCTACGAGCACCTAGCCGCCTGCCGGCCCATGCTGGCGACGCGCGGCTTCGACGAGTTGCTCGAGAAGCCGCCGCTCCTCGCGCTCGCCGACACGCCGGACGAAATGACCGGCGCGCTTGAGCGCCTGCGCGCCAACGGCTTCCGCGACGGCTTCGAAGAGCTGCGCTGGCGCGAAAGCCAGCACTCAACCTGGGACGCTCGCGCCGCCTCCATGTGTGCCGCGCTGAGAGAACGCCTGAGCTGGACTCCCTCCGAGAGGTGACCGCCGCCTCTTGATCTGTCATGACCATCGATCCGTACCTGATAAAGCGGCTGCCGCGACGGCATCCGAAGCGGCTGGCGTACACAGCTTGGGCAAGGCTCGTGGAGCTTCACAGCAGGTGCTTTTTCGATGAATATGCGATCCCTATGGTGGGCCAGCCAGGAATCCCCGAGGCGCCAGCCACCGACTGGGCCGACACACAGGTCAAGCCGGAACATGCTTCCTACCTCTTATGGGCCCTGCATCTGACAAGCGCAGTTGGAGGCTGCGTCGTTGAGGTTGGATCATGGCGAGGAGTGACGACCGCCTATTTGGCGGCAGCCACGGATTCAGTGGTTGTGGCTGTCGACCCATACATTGGCGACAAGAACGAAGTCAATCTCCGCACCTTCCAGGAGAGAACCAAGGCGTCTCGCAATGTCATCCTGTACCGGTTGCCCTTCGGAGAAGCGGTGCGACGTTGGGACGCCGGCCCGGCACGATTGATCTTCGTCGATGCAGTCCACGATTATGTCAACGTGCGCCACGATTTG
>JBEKLW010000363.1:0-3735 GCA_050008815.1 Bryobacteraceae bacterium | reverse complement strand
CGGCCCTTCAGCCTGCATACCAGCCGCCACCTGATGCGCCTGCTGGGGCGCAGCGACGAGAAGTGGCAGAAGTACCTGTTCTACTAAGTCCTAACCGCACGGCAGTGCGGCTCCGCCGCAGAGGCGGCACGGTGTTCGAGAGGCAGCCGCTCTGATGTCGTGGGAACTCAGGTGCGTGCGCCGCCGGCGGGCTGCGGGCTGCCCCCGCCTCCCCCCGGCGCCGCTCCGGCGGGCGGCCGGGCCGCCTTGGCCGGCTTGTCCTTGGCTTTCACCGGACAGATGATGGTGTGGAAGCTGCGGCCTTCCAGGCGCGGCTGACCCTCGATTTGCCCATACTGCGCCAGGTCCTGCGCGAAGCGCATCAGCAGCTTCTGCCCCAGGTCCACGTGGGCGATCTCGCGCCCGCGGAACTGCACCACCGCCTTGACGCGGTTGCCTTCCTGCAAGAACCGGATAGCGTGGTTCTTCTTGAAGGCATAGTCGTGATCGTCGGTGTTGGGCCGGAACTTCAGTTCCTTGACCTGGATGACGTGCTGCTTCTTCTTGGCTTCCTGCTGCTTCTTCTTGGTCTCGTACTGCCACTGGCCGTAGTCCATCGCCTTGGCGACGGGCGGCTCGGCGGTGGGAGCTATGAGGATCAGGTCTAGCCCCAGCTCCTGCGCCTTGCGGATGGCGGCCTGCGTGGGCATGATCTCGACCGTGCCGTCGGGGAACACCGCGCGGACCTCGCGCACGCGGATGGCCTCGTTGACGTTCTCACGGATTCTGGGTCGACGGGGTGGAAAGTGTCTAGGAGGAAACATGCAGTCTTTGGAAGAAGGTCGGCGTGCTCATCAAGATGGGCTTACCCTATCAAACCATATTTGGATTGGCAACTCCAAGGGGTAGGCAGCCAGGGGCACGTCTCCGCGGTCTGGCGAGCGGCAAACAGTGGCTCAGGTTTCTGGAACATCCAGTAGGTGCTGTCACAAGATAGCGCAACCGGCCCCTGGCAGGCAAGCCCGCGTTCCGGCCCGCGTTTCAGCGTCCCTGATCCGTCTGTAGGAACCGGCGGCAGGCACGAACTCAGTCGACGGGGCGGTCCGCTGGGATGCGGCATCCACCCCGAGCCTGGCGGCGGGACGTGGCCGTCCCGTGCGGGCAAGACTGCCCGCCCCACGCAACTCAGCTTGGTGGGGCGGGCCGCCAGGCCCGCGGCCGGCCGCCAGGCCGGCCCCAAGACCGCAGCAGATTGCTGGCGGCAAAGCCGGCATGGCAGCCTGGAAAGGTCGCTCCACGCCATGGCCGGCGGCTCAACCGAAACCACAACCGTGATGAGAAAAGCGAGTTAACCGTTAACGTACCCGTGGTGCGTACTGCTACGATTAAGGAACTTTAATTGCGCCTGAATGCGCTCCACTTACTATAATTCCAGCAACGGTTGGGCTGAATGTCTGATTCTTCGGTCACGCCCGCGGCCAGAGTACGCGAGCCGCCGGCGCACAACCCTGCCACGGTTGTTCGGCACATTGCCCAGGAAATCAAGCAGCCGCTGAGCACCGTCGAGTCGATTGCGCACTACCTGGACCTGGTTCTGCCCCGCACCGAGGCCAAGGCGCGCCGACAGCTCGGCAAGCTCCGGGAGGAGGTGCGCCACATTCAGTGGATCCTCGCCGACGCTATCCACTTTCTGCAGGCGGCCCCGCCGCAGTTGCACCCGATGGATTTGACCGAGACGGTGGCGGAAAACTTCTCGGAATGGTGCCCGGAAGGGCGGGCGGGTTGCACGCTGCTGCTCGAGCCCGGGCTCCCCCTGGTGCAGCTCGACCTGGAAATGATCCAGCACCTGTTGCGCAACATCATGAGTTTCTTCTGCCGCATTTCCGCACCCGGCCGCTCGATTGCGATCCAAACGCGCGTGGCCGGCGGCGAGGTGTTGCTGGCAATCACTTCGGGCGCGCTGGTTTTCGCGCCGGAGGACGTCGAGCCGCTGCTGGAGCCGTTTGCCTCGCGATTTCCGACCGGCTCCGGGCTGGCGCTGGCCAGCGCGCGGCGCATCGCCGAGGCGCACGGCGCGCGCTTCGAGGTGACCTCCGAGCCGCCGCACAGCCTCACCGTGGTAGTGGCGTTCCCGGCGGCCTAGCCTGTATTTGTCGCTGCAACCGGCGCGGGGCGCGACGAGAGGGCCGCAGAGCACCCAGCCGACCCTACGGCTGTGGCCCCCCACGACGGCGATCACGTTCCTCGAGTTCCTCCACCCGCCGCAGCAGCTCGGCGAATTCCTGGCGCAGCTCGGGCAAGCGGGCGAGGTTGGCGAGCTGCTCGAGGTGCTCCTTGATGGGCCGCGCCGGGGTGCCCCAGACGGTCTGGCCAGCGCGAATGATTTTCGAGCTGGGCACGCCGCACTGCGCGCCGAGGACGGCGCGCGTTTCGATGCGCACCTTGTCGGCAATGCCGACCTGGCCGCTGATGACAACGTAGTCCTCAACCACGACCCCGCCGGAGATGCCGGTCTGGGCGGCGATGACCACGTGGCGGCCGATGCGGCAGTTGTGGGCCACGTGGACCATGTTGTCGAGCTTGGTGCCTTCGCCGATCCAAGTGACCCCGAGGGCGGCGCGATCGACGCAGGAGTTGGCGCCGATCTCCACGTCGCGGTCGATCACCACCCGGCCGATCTGCGGGAATTTCTCGTAATGATCGCCGGCGAGCACGAAGCCGAAGCCGTCGGCGCCGATGACGCAGCCGGAATGCAGGATGGCGTTGGGGCCGATATCGCAGTCGTCGTAGATGGTGACGTGGGCGTGGAGCAAGGAATCCTCGCCGAGCGAAACACGGCGGCCGATGGAGCAGCCGCCGCCGATGCGGCAGCGGGCGCCGATGCGGGTGGCTTCGCCGATGGTGGCGTAGGGTCCGACCGAGACCTCGGGGCCGATCTCGGCGGTGGGGGCGACGATGGCGGTGGGGTCGATGCCGGGCGGAACGGCGGCCGGCGGGTGGAGCCGGGAAATAGCGCGGGCGAAAGCGGTGC
The DNA here is from genome assembly GCA_050008815.1 of Bryobacteraceae bacterium. GTDB lineage: Bacteria > Acidobacteriota > Terriglobia > Bryobacterales > Bryobacteraceae > JBEKLJ01. The sequence continues at coordinate 725 of JBEKLW010000363.1, read as the reverse complement.
GCGGCTCGGGGGCGCGGATGAGGGTGCGGAAACCTGGGTTGGGGAAATCGGGAGGGACGATCAGGCAGCCGGCGGCCGAGGCCTGCGCCTGCTGCTCCGCTTTGCGGCCGCCGATGAAAGCCAGGTCGCCGGCGCCGGCCGTCTCCAGCGGCGCCGCCCGCACAAGTTCCTTCTCGCCGTCTCCTTCGAAGGTGGCGCCGAGCCACTCGGCCAGCTCCCGGACGCGCATAGGTCTTATCATACAAGTTTATGGCCATCGACCCATCGGCCGTGATTGCGCCCACGGCGCGGATCGACGCGGAGGCCCAAATTGGCCCGCAGACCGTGGTCGGCGAGTACTGCGTCGTCGAGCGCGACGTTGCGATCGGCGCCTTCTGCCGGCTGGAGCCCTACGTCTACGTGAAGCGCTGGACCACGCTGGGTGACCGCAATGAGATCTCGGCCGGAACGGTCCTCGGCACGGACCCCTTGGACAAGGCCTTCACGGGCGAGCGGAGCTACCTCAGAATAGGCCGCGGCAACCGGATCCGCGAGCATTACACGATTTCCCGCGGCACGCCGCCGGAGTCGGCCACTGAGATCGGCGACGACAACTACATCATGACCTCGGGCCACATCGCGCACAATTGCCGGCTCGGCAACGGCATCGTACTGGCCAGTTGCACGCTCGTCTCGGGGCACGTCGAGATCGAAGACCAGGCGTTTATCTCCGGCGGCGTGGCCGT
>JBEKLW010000362.1:0-3736 GCA_050008815.1 Bryobacteraceae bacterium | reverse complement strand
GAGGAACGTGCCGTAGGCCGGGGGCAACGGCCGCTCCAGCGCGGCGCAGCCGACGATGAACCGTTCAGGGTGCATGGCGCGTTCCACCGCCCGTCCGAAGATCAGCGTCTCGACCTGATAGTAGAGCCGCTCCTTCGGTAGCGCGAGCGTGCGCGTGAAGCCCGGCGGAACCTGGCAGAGAATCACCAGGATCGCATCGCGACCCAGCCCCGCCGTGACGGTGTCGATCAGCGCCCGGATGCCCGACAGATCGCTCTGACCTTGATCATCGGTCGGCACATCAGCGGAAATATAGACAACATCACACTGTTTTAGATCAATGACGTCGGTAGTGAATGCGAACCGTTGCTTGCTCTGTTCCAGCAGTTCCGGCAGCCCCGGCTCCGCGATGGACAGCTTGCCCGACTTCAGCTTTGTGATGATGCCGGCATCAGTGTCGAAACAGACCGTCTCAAACCCGCTCGCGGCGGCCGCCGCAGCGGAATTGATGCCGAGGTGGGTCATGCCGGCGAAGCCGATGACGAGCCGGGTCATGTCGAGGCTTCCTTCTGCGCGTCCCGCCCCAGCCTGCGCAGCAGGCGGTTGAGCCACAGGTCGGTGGACAGGTCGGTGGTCGCCCCCCGCTCGCACAGGGCTTTGAAGTGGGCGTATTCGAGCGCCCACGTCGGATCGTCCTCCACCAGGGTGACGGATTCCTCCGGTGGACGCCCGGAGGGCAGAAGGCGCGTGCGATGGATGAAGGTGGTGGGACCCCATTTGCACAGCGAGCGGATATGCGCCGTTCCCTTTTCGGCGAACACGTCGCAAGTGAAGTGGTTGCGCCAGGACAGGAGGGTCATTTCAAATTCCAGTTTGGGCCTGGCCGTCTTTGAGATCATCACCACATGATCGGGCGCGCGGTTTTCAAAGCAGTTCGCGGACACGATCTGAAAGTCCTCGCCGAGCTCGCCGAACCAGAACCTTGCCGTGTCCAGGAGGTGCGAGCCGAGATCGGGCAGGACGCCCGCGCCCTGATCGCGCCAGGCCGAATCGCGCACCAGCCGCGCGGTGCCGTTGCCGTAGAACATGCGACAGCGATAGATCGTGCCCAATTCGCCGGAGGCGACGAAGTCGCGCATCCGGACGTAATGCGGCTCGAAACGGTGGTTGTATGCCGTGTAACTGACCACGCCTCTGGCACGCGCCAGTTGCTCGAGCTTTTCGATCTGCCGATCATCCAAGGCCCACAGCGGTTTCTCCACCAGCACGTGCTTGCCGTTCTTCAATAGATAGGTCAGCGCCTCGACCTTGGGCTCGTCGGGAATGCACACGAGGGCCGTGTCGTAGCTGGACACCGGCACGTCCTCGACGGCGCGGTACTCCGCCTCTTCGTTGACCGGATCCACCGACGCGACGTAGTCCGCTCCGGCGAATTTCCGGCGTTTATGGCCCTGGATTCCGAGACCGACGACGATGGCTTTCATTAAGTTAGTGGTCAGTGGTAGTTGGCCTGCCGTTCGACGGTGTCAATCTTGCGGCGAACGTCATCCGGTGTGACCGGAATATTCCCGTCGTATTCGCACTCGCACGCCGCCGCCATGGACCCGAGGATGGTGGCCATCGCGTCCGATCCCGTCGCCAGCTTGGACAGGGTCGCGTAGGCCAGCAGCGCGTCGCCCGCGCCCAGCGCGTCCGTCAGCCGCTCGACGAAGGAATCCACCACGACAAAGGAGTCCAGCGACTCGTGGTCGCTGCTGCGGCAGGTGAGCACTCCCCGCTCGCCCAGCTTGAGGATCAGCGTCTTGCAGTGGGCTTCGTCATACAGGGCCGACGCCAGCGGGCGGATGCCGGAGTCCTGGTCCGCGAGCGCAAAGCGGGCTTCGCGTTCGTTCGGCGTGATCAGGTCGAAGTTCTTGAACTCGGTGATGTTGCCCCAGCGGCTGGCCAGCTGGCTGTCCGCCACCTTATAGACGCCCTGAGGAATGGCGGCGATCAGCCGCGGGATCGTGCGGCGGTTGAAAATCCCGTGACGGAAATCGCTGAAGACCACGGCGTCGCAGGCTGTCTCGGAGACGGCCTTGGCCAACGTTTCCAGAATGTCGTCGGAAATGGATCGGTTATCCAGCGTATCGATCTTGAGCAGCCGGTAGCCGCCCGCGACGATCGCGTTCTTATTGGTGGTCGGCCGTGTCGAATCAACGACGGGACGGCACTGCACGCCGGACTTCTTCAACCCGTTCAACACGAAATCCTTCAGAGTGTCCTCCCCCAGCACGGTGGAAAAGATCACTTCCGCGCCGGCGGCCCGCAGGTGCTCGGCAACGACCGCCGCCCCGCCGATATAGTCATCTCGCCGCTCGTACAGGACGCTCATGGTCGGAGTCTTGGTCTGCCCGCCGATCATTGCCGTCTGGGTATAACTGTCCACGATGGTGTCGCCGACGACATGGACCCGCTTGCCCTTGAGGCGGTCGAGACCGTCACGCAGCGAATCAAACGTCAGCCTTTCGGCCTCCATGAACGTCAGCAGCTTCTCGATCTTGATCGCCGGCGGCGCCAGATCGATGAGCTTCGTCGAAGAGTACACGATGTCGCCCGGTGTGAAGATCAGCTCGCCGCCATACGCGTGCAGGATCTCCGCTTCCTCCTGAGTCTTCGCCGGCAGGCCGCCGGCCGTGTATTCGTACCCCTTGGCGAAGAAATCCGGCTGCAGCTTGCTGATGTTCTTGATGGGTGTGGCATTAATATCGATGATCACGTAATCCACGACCTCGAACGCCGCGAGGTTGAGCGCCCGCAGGTTCTGGGGGATGTGGGGCCGGTGCTGGCCCTTGCTGATGTGCGCGTCCGCCGTGAGGCTGGCGACCAGAATGTCGGCCTTGCTTTTGGCGTAGATCAGATGGCGCAGGTGACCGGGATGCACCACATCGAACACGCCGTGGCACATGATCACCTTCCGCTTCCGGGGACGCGGGCCGATGATCCGGCAGAGTTCTTCGACGGTTTTGATCTTGTGGCGATACTGCTCGGTGAGGGATGGGATCAAGGTACCCTACCTGTCTCCCAGATATTGAAACCAGGTTTTCGTCGCTTCCGCGATGGACTGCGGACTCCACAGCGGCGCGTCGCGCCAGTACTCAATGTCGGCCAGGATGCGGCGGACGCCTTCCTCGAACGAAACTTTGGGCGTCCAACGGAGGTCCCGCGTGATCTTGCCGATGTCTGCCCGGGTGCAATCCGGCTCGCCGGGACGCTTCGGCAGATACACCACATCGCCGCCGAGCAGCTCGACCAGGCGATTCACCGACTGCGGGTTGCCGGCGCCGAGGTTCCAGACCTCCCCGACCTTGTCGGTCTCGGCCGCGGCGAGGAAGGCGGCCGCCACGTCAGTGACATAAAGAAAATCGCGCGCCTGCGTGCCGTTGCCGACCACGGTGAAGGGTTTGCCAGCCAGTTTCTGCCGCAGGAACACGCCGAACACCGCGCCGTAGGCGCCGGACGTGCGCGACCGCGTGCCGTAGGCGTTGAAGATGCGGATCGAGTTCGCCGGCAGGCGGTACACCTTGTGCCAGTGGAAGACGGCCACTTCGCCGAGGTACTTGCTGAGCGCGTAAGGATACTGCGGCGCAATCGGATGATCCTCGCGGGTCGGCACGGCAGCCAGCCCGTAGCACGAGGAGGAGGCAGCATACACGACCTTCCGCGCGCCGGCGTGCCGCGCGGCCTCCAGCACGTGCACCGTCCCCTGCACGTTGGC
>JBEKLW010000361.1:0-3746 GCA_050008815.1 Bryobacteraceae bacterium | reverse complement strand
ACGCGCTGCACGTCCACAATCACCGCCGGGGCCTCGGCGTAGTAGCCCAGGCCGGTGAACTCGGACATCAGCGAGATGCCCGGCCCGGAAGTGGCCGTCATCGCGCGGGCGCCCGCCCAGCCGGCGCCGATGGTCATGCCGATCGAAGCCAGCTCGTCCTCGGCCTGCACCACCGCATAGGTCGCCTTGCCGGTCTGCTGGTCGATGCGGAACCGTTTGAGGTACCCGAGCAGGGATTCAACCAGCGACGAGGAAGGCGTGATCGGGTACCAGGTCACCACGGTGACGCCGGCGAACATCGCGCCCAGCGCCGCGGCCGCGTTGCCGTCGATGAGGACCTTGCCCGCAGTCCCGTTCATCCGCTCCAGGAAGAAGCGGTCCGTTTTCACGAGGTTTCGCGCGGCGAAATCGTGGCCCGCCACAACCGCACCCCAGTTCAGCTCGGCGGCCTTGGCCTTCTTGGCTCCGAACTGCTTGAGGAGCGCGGCGTGAACCTCCTCCATGTCGATCCCCAGCAGCCAGGCCACGACGCCGTCGTAAATCATGTTGCGGACCAGCTTGCGCAGCCGCGCCTCCGGACAGACCGGGCCCACCAGTTTGTCGAGCGGCACGGGGTAGAAGTGCAGGTCCGAGCGCAAGGCCTGCAAGTTCAGCGGCTCGTCATAGACCACGGCCGCGCCGGCCTCCAGTTTGAGGACGTCTTCCCGCGCCGTCTCCGGGTTCACCGCCACCAGGACGTCGGTCTCCTTCTTGCGCCCAATCCAGCCGTGCTTGCTGGCGCGGATGGTGAACCATGTCGGCAGGCCGGCGATGTTGGATGGAAACAGGTTCTTCCCCGAGACCGGGATGCCCATCTGGAACAGGGCGCGCATGAGAACCGTGTTGGCGGTCTGGCTGCCGGAACCGTTGATGGTGGCGATCTGAATGCTGAAGTCGTTGACAACTCGTTCCCGCGCCTCGGCTGGGAGCGACTGCGCCGGACTCACTTCCGTGGTGGACATCGGGTGCCCCTTCTTTGCACGCCTGGTACTCTGGTTCCGATTATATTGATACGGAACCGGGCGCCGCAGGTCCAAGAATCATGGAACCGGGCCGGCCGCCCAGCCTGTAGAATATATGTGGCCTGTGCTTCTGGGCCCAAGGAGACACCGATGCCTTGCTGCCTGGTCTCGCTCATCGCGATCGTCTTCCCGCGACTCGTGCTGGTGCTGATGTTTCTGTTCAGCAACTACCTCGGGCGCGCTTACCACGGCTTTCTGATTCCGCTCCTGGGCTTCTTTTTCCTGCCGCTCACGACGATCGTCTACGCCTGGGAAGTCAACTCGGGGCATCCGCGCGACGGCGTTTACTTGCTGGTCCTGATTCTCGCCGCCATCGTCGATGTCGGCGGGATCGGCGGCGGCAAGTACAGCCACAGCCGGCGCAACTGACCAGCACGCGCTTCGGAAACCGGCCTATAATCGGAGTTCCCATTCGGATGAGTGTCGAACCGCTCCAGATCGTCGAGAAGCAGACCGACCCCGGCGTCGTCGTCCTGACGCTCACCGGCAAGGCCATGCTGGGCGCCGAGCCCACCGCCATCGAGCAGACGATCACCAGGCTGCTGGCGGAGGGCACGCGGAAGATCGTGGTGGACTTGCGGGGCGTCAGTCACATCGACTCGACCGGCATCGGCACCTTCATCGCCAGCCTGGGCAAGGTGACGCAGGCCGGCGGCGTGCTCGCCATGACCGGCGCCAGCGGCATGGTTCGCGACGCTTTCCACGTCACCCGCCTGGACCGCATCTTCCGTTTCTTCCCCGACGTGGAGACGGCCCTGAGTACCATCTGAGGCGCCCCGCGCAGCGGTCCTCGGCGCCGTGACTTCCCTGCCTCCATGCTGCCACGATCCCAGGCAGGACGGTCCGGAAGCGCCGCCCTCGCCCTTGGGCAGGCTGGCCCGGAGACACGCCATCGCCGACCCGCCCTACCCCATTCGTCACCGGCGGGTGGGCCACCTGGTACTTTCGGTCTGGTACTCGGCCCTCCCTTTTAAGTCCAATGATTTACAGAAGCGACGCGTCCGGGGCGCATAATCAGGCCAGCATGAAGCGATCCCTGGCTTGCGCCGTGCTTTCGGTGGTGTCGGCCTGTGCCGGTATGATCAACGTCACGGGCAAGCCGTCCGCCACGTTGGCGCCCGGCCACGAGCTCCAGATCGACTTCAGCGTGTGGAACTACGGCGCGAACAACCCCGGCGCACCGCCCTATCCCACCCACCTAGGGCTGCTGATCATCGGGGCGGCGCCGGGGCTCGCGGCCGTCACCCTGCCCGACTCCACCTCCCAGTATTACCCCGGGTTCCTCTTCGAGGCCGGGCTGGAGTCCCCCGACGGCGACGCCTGGGCGCCCTTCCCGGACCCGTTGCTGCTCGCGCCGGGGGTGTTCACGCAGGGCGACGGCGTCCAACGCGATGTCGCGGTCCTGGCAAGCTCCCTGGATCTGTCGCTGGCTCTCTCCGAGGCCATCTTTGGGCAGGATCTCTCCGGCCGGATCGTGCTGCGCAACCACGGCGGCGCCTTCAATATCGGTTTGGGGACAGGCTACACAATTCGCAATTCGGTCCTCGAGCCCGACGTCTGGGGTCTGGGCCCGAGCACGGTCGCAGGCCTGACTCGACAGGTAACCATCTCGAACCCCGAGCCTTCCACCGCGCTGCTAGTCCTCGGGGCGGCCCTGCTGGCCGGCCTCAGGGGCATGCGACGGCGTCGCGCAGCCGCAGCCAGGCGCGGAAGTTCGCAGTCTCAGCCCGCTGGGCACATTCTTCCCATTCCACAGCGCCGCACTTTTTCGTCGCGGCAGCGCGCCTCTGGCCTCTAGCCGCGCTAGCTCGGATGTTTCACCAGCACTCTGCTGCGGCGCAACGATAGAGCCGCATCTACTCAAGTTGCGCTCGGCCGGCGTCCTCGATCCGTTACGGACCCGCGGGCGCCGACTGTGGAATAACCAGCCCTTCTGCCAGACATGCCGGCCGATTTCGACGACATCACCGCGCCACTCGCGCTCAGCCTTGACCATCAAGAGAGACGATTGTAGTAGAGTAGCGCCGGCAATCCTACGCGGCTCGGCGTATGAAATAATGGCAAGGCCCATGAAGCTCCTCGACGGCCGCGTGCGCTGGGTTCTCATCTTCTGGGTCTTCCTGACGAGCGCAGTCGCCTACCTCGACCGCGTCAACATCTCCATCGCCGGCCAGGCGGTCAAGAGAGCCTACCATCTCTCCGACATCCAGCTCGGCTGGGTCTTCAGCGCTTTCGTCATCGGCTACGCGCTGTTCCAGGCCCCTGGCGGCCGCCTCGCCGACCGCTTCGGCCCGCGCCGGGTGATCACCCTGGGTGTCCTGTGGTGGGGCGTCTTCACCGCCCTAACCGCCTCGGTGCCGCCCACCGTTTCGTTCGCTTTGGCAGTGCTCATTGGAGTGCGTTTTCTGCTCGGCCTCGGCGAAGCGGTCGTCTACCCGGCCTCCAACCGCCTCGTCGCGAGCTGGATTCCCTCCGCCGAGCGCGGCATCTCCAACGGCTTCATTTTTGCCGGCGTCGGCGCCGGAGCGGGCGTCACCCCCCCGCTGATCACCTTCATCCTGCTGCACTGGGGCTGGCAGTGGTCCTTCTACATCAGCGCGCTGATTGGGTTCGCCGTCGGTGCGGTGTGGTACCTGCTGGCCCGCGATTCTCCGCGCGAGCACCCCTGGATCGGGGAGGCGGAGG
>JBEKLW010000360.1:0-3750 GCA_050008815.1 Bryobacteraceae bacterium | reverse complement strand
GATTACAAGTACATGTGCTCCGACCCCGGCCAGGAGTTGATTCGGCAGGACATTCGCGAGCACAACCTCGACCGCATTATCGTCGCCGCCTGCTCGCCGTGCCTGCATGAGAAAACCTTCCGCCACGCCACCGAGCTGGGCGGCTTGAATCCCTACTTCTTCCACATGGTCAACGTCCGGGAGCATGACTCCTGGGTACACGTCGACAAGAAAGCGGCCACCGACAAAGCTAAAGATCTGGTGCGCGCGGCTGTGCGTCGCGTAAGGCTGCACCGGCCGCTGGAACGGCGGCAGGTGCCGATTAAGCCCGAGGTGCTGGTGGTGGGCGGCGGGATCGCGGGCATTCACGCGGCCTTGACCCTCGCTAATGCCGGCAAGCACGTCTACCTGGTGGAACGCGAGCCGACCATCGGCGGCCACATGGCGCAGTTCGACAAGACCTTCCCCACGCTCGACTGCGCGGCCTGCATCCTCACGCCCAAGATGACCGCGGTCCGGGCGCATCCCAACATCACGCTGTGGACGCTTTCGGAGGTGGCCGAGGTCGAGGGCTTCGTCGGCAACTACAAGGTCAAAGTGCGCCGCAAGCCGCGCTACGTTATCGAGGATCTCTGCGTCGGGTGCCTGGAGTGCGTCGAAGCCTGCGTCTACAAGCAGGCCAAGGTCAGCGACGAGTTCAACCTCGGGCTGGGCAAGCGCAAGCCCGTCTACATGCCGTTCCCGCAGGCGGTGCCGCAACTGGTGCTGATCGACCCGGACACTTGCATCGAGTTCAAGAGCGGCAAGTGCAAGAAGACCTGCGTCGAAGCCTGCGGCGAGCGCCAGGCCATCGACTTCCAGCAGAAGGAGACGATCGAAGCCATTGAGGTGGGCACCATCATCGTTGCCACCGGCTTCGATGCCTTCGATGCGCGGCGGGTGCCCTATTACGGCTATGGCACCTATCCCAACGTCTACACCGCGCCCGAAATCGAACGGCTGGTGAACGCCTCCGGGCCGACCGGCGGCGAGGTCCTGCTGCGCGACGGGCGCAAGCCGGAGACGGTCGGCATCGTGCACTGCATCGGCAGCCGCGACGCGCACACCAACCGCTACTGCTCGCGCGTCTGCTGCATGTATTCGCTCAAGCTGGCCCACCTCATCAAGGAGAAGACCGAGGCGCAAGTCTACAACTTCTACATCGACATCCGCGCCCCGGGGAAGGCCTTCGAGGAGTTCTACAACCGCGTGGCCGAGGAAGGCGTGCAGTTTATCCGCGGCAAGGTCGGCGACGTGTACCCGGCCGGCGAGGACGGCCGGCTGACGCTGCAAGTCGAGGACACGCTGCTCGGCCAGGTGCGCAAGATTCCCGTGGACATGCTGGTGCTCTCGGTCGGGCTGGAGGCGCGCGCCGACGCCTCCGACGTGCGGCGGCTGTTCAACATCGGCTGCTCGAGCGAAGGCTTCTTCCTGGAGCGCCACCCCAAGCTCGCGCCGGTGAGCACCGCCACTGACGGCGTCTTCCTGGCCGGCTGCTGCCAGGGGCCCAAGGACATCCCGGACACGGTGGCGCAGGCGGGCGCGGCGGCGGCTGAGGCCTTTGCCCTGATCGACGCCGGCTACGTCGAGATGGAGCCCAACACCGCCTACATCCGCGAAGAGGACTGCTCGGGCTGCAAGACCTGCATTCCGCTGTGCCCCTTCAGCGCCATCACCTTCCGCGCCGATGTGAAAAAGGCGCAGATCAACGAGGTGCTCTGCAAAGGCTGCGGCACCTGCGTGGCGGCCTGCCCCTCCGGTTCCATCGGCCAGAACCTCTTCGAGGACGACGAGATCTTCGAGGAGATCGCAGGCGTGCTGGCGTAGCTAACGACGGTCCATTTTCGGGGCCCGTTGCGCAATCGCCGTGAGCGGGCGGCATCGCAGATGCTGAATCGAATTGGCAGGGCGAAGAGATGGTTGCTGTGGATCGCTGCGTCGCTGCTCCTGATCCTGGCGGCGGTGGCCATCGCCGCCCAGGTGCTTTCCCGGCGGATTGAACCCTACATCCGCGAACAGACGGCGGAGTACCTGCGCCAGCGGTTCGCGAGCGATGTCGAAATCGGGTCGCTCCACGTCTCCACGCCCATTGATTGGCCGCTGGGAGTGTTGCTGCGCGGCAGACGCGGCGCTCTGGCGCGCGTGACCGCCGAGCGCATTTCGCTGTGGCACAAACATCGCCATGACCGGCCGCCGCTCGTGGCTATCGGCAAGGTCGGGTTCGAGGTGGAACTGTATTCGCTCTGGGATCGCCCCGTGCGCGTGACCATGGCTCGGCTGGAAGGCCTGCGGATCGTCGTGCCGCCCAAGGGCTCAAACGCTCCGCGGGCGGAACAGAGCGCGCCGCCCACATCCGCTGGGAGGGCTGCGATGCCATCCGTGATTATCGATACGATCATCGCGGACGGCGCCAGGCTCTCCGTTCTGCCCAAGGATCCGAAAAAGAACCCGCTGGAGTTCGACATCCGCAAGCTCAAACTGGAATCGGCCGGTCCAGGCCTCGCCATGCGTTACACCGCCATACTCACCAACCCCAAGCCACCCGGCCTCATCCGCTGCCAGGGCCGCTTCGGGCCATGGGTGTCGGAGGATCCGAGCGACACGCCGCTGGGCGGTGAATACGTGTTCGAGAACGCCGACCTGAGCGTGTTCAGGGGGATCGCCGGACGGCTGGATTCGACGGGCAAGTTCGCCGGAACCCTCGACAACATCGTCGCCGACGGCGAGACGCGCACGCCGGACTTCCGGCTCACCATCAGCGGGAATCCGGTGCCGCTTCAGACCACATACCACGCCATCATCGACGGCCGGAATGGCAACACGCTGCTGCAGCCGGTAGAGGCCACGTTGGGCCGGACCAGGTTTGTGGTGCGCGGAGGCGTGGTCCGCGGCCCCGGCGAGAGCGGCAAAACGGTCGCGCTGGATGTGGTTTTCCGCGAGGGCTACATTGAGGACCTCATGCGCCTGGCGATGAGAGGGGCTAAGCCCATGATGCGCGGGCCCATCGATCTCAAAGTGAAGCTTCAATGGCCGCCGGGAAAGCGCGACATCACCGACAAGCTGCGGCTCTCCGGCTCCTTCGCGCTGCGGCAGGCCCACTTCACCAGCGCAACGCTGCAGGACCGGCTCGACGCGCTGAGCAGTCGGGCGCAAGGGAAACCGGGCGACCGGGCGGTGGACGAAGTGCCCGCTACCCTCGCGGGGAGTTTCCGCCTGGCGAACGGCGTCATCGAATTCTCGCGGCTGCACCTTGCCATCCCCGGCGCGGATCTGGCTCTGACCGGCAGCTACACGTTCGACAAGGAAGCGCTCGACTTCCGCGGCCGGCTGCGAATGCAGGCCAGGGTGTCTCAAACCGTGACCGGCTGGAAGCGATGGGCGCTGAAGGCGGCCGACCCGTTCTTCGCCAGGGACGGCGCGGGGACGCAGCTTCAGATCCGGATCGACGGCACGCGCGCGCAGCCACGCTTCGGGTTGGACCGCGGGAACTAGCGGTTCATTCGCTCGCGGCTCGTGGGGCGGGCGGCTACGCCCGCGCGGGACGGCCACGTCCCGCCTCAGCCGGCGTGCAGCGCGGCTAGCGCCGCGCTTGGCGCCTGTGGCGCGGGCTTTGCCATAGAGACGCCCGCCCTAGCTGGGCAGCCGCTCAGGCCTTAGCCGGCTCCGCCGCCGCGGCCTGTTCGGGAGCTTTTACAGCCGCCTGCTGCGGCCTCTTTCGCCGCGGATGCTGTC
>JBEKLW010000036.1:0-10763 GCA_050008815.1 Bryobacteraceae bacterium | reverse complement strand
GGCGGCGTAAAGAGCCCGCAAGTCCTTTCCGATGGCCGGGCCTGGCGCGTGCGCCGCCACGGCCCATAGCCCGCATTTCTCACCAACAACCTGCTGCGGCGCGCGATAGGAGGCCGTGGCACGGGCGGGCGGTCACAAGAACCGGGTACAGACAGCCACTTTTCGCGTGTGCGAATCCGTTGTCTTCAGCGAGCACGGAGCGCAAAAAGTGGTGTCTGGCCCCGGTTCTTGTCCCACGGTCGTGGTAAGAAAAGCGGGCTAGTGTGCCGCCCCCAACAGCCCCGCGCGAAAGAGGCGGTCATCGACGCGGTCCAACCCGCGCTCGGCCCCGGAGGGCAGCAGCGGGCGGTGCGCCACCGTGAACAGGTAATCGGAAATCACCCACAGGTCTTCCTCGGCGGTCATCCAGGCGATGCGGTCGAAGCGCGCCAGGTTGACGGGCCGGGAGTAGCCGCGCAAGGTTTTCTCGGCCTTGAGGTTGTAGTAGTCCTCGAAGTAGGAAATCGCAAGCTCGCGCAAGCTGCGGTAAATGGGCTCTCGGAAGCGCAGACCCGAGTAGTTGGACTGCGCTATCGCGCCCCAGTGCCCGCGCAGGCGGTAGATCGCGAGCACGTGATCTTCGTCGCGCACGGCCTCCAAGTCGAGCACCAGCGGGGGAAAGCCGTGCACGCTCAAGGCGGCCGCCGCAAAGAGCGCACCTTCCAGGCAATAGGCCAGCCGGTCGCGGAGCACGCGGCGCGGCGAGCGGCAGGTCGGCCCGTGCGGCTCCGTGTTGTAGGCCACCTCGGAGTCGAGAAAGCGCTGGATCTTGGAGGGAGTGCTGAGCCGGCGCAGCACCTCCAGCTCGGTGCGCTGGAATCCATTCTGGGGCATGCCCGAAGCGCACAGGGTACCCCATCGGCGGCCCTCTGCGCCACCGTGCAATCCGCGGCATAGTGAATCGGTTCTCTTCGCTCATATACTGGGTACGTGGGCTATGATCCTCGCGGGGTCCGCTTCGTCCTGACGGCTCCGGATACGGAAAGCACGGAACAGCAATTCAGTCCCTGGAAGCAGATGGTTTTTGCCTCCGTGCCGGCGCAGTTCGCGCCCCGGCGCTTCTACAGGAAGAACCTGACGCAGCCGGTCAATCCCGACGGGACGGCGATCGTCATGCCTTACGGCACCCGGGTGGTGGAGGCTATTCTGCTTCGCCACTATCCGCCGGAGGACGTGGCCGTGTGCCATCCGGATAACCTGCATCTGTTCGTTGGACCTCGCACCCGCGCGGTTGGCGTCAGCACCCACAATCCGATCGGGGTAGCTTTCTCGACGGGCGTATACAGCAACATCTTCGGAGGCACGGCCCGGCCCATCAATGCCTACGAGACCGAGCGGGTCTTCCGCAATCCGGCTCTGAGAAAGTACCGGCCCAAGGTCATCGTGGGCGGGGCGGGATCCTGGCAGATCGAGAGAATGGACGCCTTCGATCGGCTGGGCGCGGACTGTGTGGTCATCGGCCGGGGCGAGTCCGTCATTGCGGATCTGTTCCAAATGGCCGACGAGGGCCAGCCCCTTCCCCGCGTGGTGCGCGCGCCGGAACCCTCGCTGGAGCAACTGGTGATCCCCGCGAAGCGCTCCACGTTCGGAATTGTGGAGATGACCCGGGGATGCGGCCGGCAGTGCGCTTTCTGCTCGCCGACCCTGGAGACCCGCTTCTCCGTGCGGCCGGACCTGTTGCTGGAGGCGGTGAAAGCGAACGTCCGCGACGGTGGCCGGGTGATCTTCCCGGTCTCGGAGGACATTTTCATTTACGGCGCCGGCGCCCCGTTCTATGTACCGAATGCGGACGCTCTCGTGGATTTCTACGAGTCCGTGGCCGCCGTGAAGGGCGTCGATTATGTGCCGCTCTCTCACGCCACCATCGCCCCGGCGCTGGTGAATCCGCACCTCATCCAGGAACTCTCGAGAATCCTCCTGACGAAGAGCGTTCTCCGGAATCCCGCCTCCACTCACCCGGAGAAGACCTTCCTGGCTCCCCTCATCGGAATCGAGACCGGCTCGGCGCGCCTGGCGGCGCTCACCATGGCCGGCAAGGCGCTGCCATTCGACATCCGGGACTGGCAGGATATCGTGGTCGAGGCGATTCAAGTTCTCAATCGGAACAACTGGTTCCCGGTCTGCACATTCATGGTCGGGCTTCCGGGCGAGACCGACGACGATATGAAGCAATCCCTGGACCTGCTGCACCGGCTCCGGCACAACACGGTGCTGTACGTGCCCTCGCTGTTCACCCCGCTCGAGGACACGCGGATGGCGGGCGGACCCACATTGAAGAGCCGCGCGCTGACCAAACTGCAATGGGAGTTCATCCTGACCGCCTGGCGGCAGAGCCTCGATTTTGCGGTCGTCCGGAAGCGCTCGAACCTGGCCTGGAAGCTCGGGATGTACGGTTTCTACTATGCCCGCGGGCGTTGGGTGCATGGCCCGCAGTTCAAGTATCCGGCCATGCGCTTCGCCGGCGTACCCGAGGAGAAACTCGCGCCGCACCTCTACCTCAAGTGGGGCAGCGGCGAGGATGGGGAGAGCGCCGGCGCTCGCCAGCCGCGATTGGTCGCCAAACACGCCGGGACGACGATCGAGGAGTTGGCGCGCGCGCATGCCAGCCAGCCGTTCAACGCCGGCGGACCGGCTTGAGCCGGCGGCAGCCGCTGGCCGGGCGTAATCCGTCCGTAAGAACGCGCAGCTCCTGTCGTAGCGCGCGCTCTCAGCGTGCCGCGTCGGCACTCATGCCGACGCTTGGCGAGTGCGGGGACCTGCCCGGGAAGCGTTCCGCCGAACGTCGGCTGAAGCCGACGCGGCAAGCTGAAGCTCGCGCCACAAGACGGAGGCCGCGCCGACTTGCGGACGGATTACCGTCTCCGCGATCCGAGTGAACTGCGGTATCATAGAGTTGAGCCGAGCGCTTTCACTCCCTCTTCGGGCCGCCTGAGCTAAGTCAGACCACCTGGACACATTCTCTTAGCCAACCTCGAAACCCAGGAGGGTCCTGTTGGGTTCGAAGCGCCGCCTTCGGGCAGAGGTCCGGACCCGTTCCGGCGCCTCTCGAGAAGGACAGCCATTCGGGAAGGACAGCCGCCGCGGTTGTCCTGGCGTGGCGCGAACTCGGCACTGAAGAGGACCGCCGGTAATGGGCGAATCAGCCGGACATCCAACGGAACGCCATCCCAAGGGCACAGGCGCCAGCATTCTGCTTACCTCGGTGTTCGGGCCGTACGCTCGCGACGACGAGTTCGGCAGCCGCAGCATCAACCCGATGGAGCTGTACCACAACCAGGTGACGCGCGAGCAGGGCGCGTTCTCGCTGCGCATGTTCCACCGCTCCTGGGGCATCATGATGATCCAGGAGAACATCTCCGCCCCTTGCGCGGTGCTCGACTTCCCCACGCGCGAGGTCTTCGCGCAGGAGCTCACCACGCACGCCTACGACGTAGTCGGGATCTCCTCGATCATCGTCAACGTCGGCAAAGTGCGGGAGATGTGCCGCATGGTGCGCCGGCTGTCGCCGCACTCCGTGATCATCGTGGGCGGGCACGTGACGGCGATTCCGGGGATCGAGCACATCGTCGACGCCGACCACTTCGTGCGCGGCGACGGCATTTCCTGGATGCGCCGCTACCTGGGCGAAGAGGAGGACGCGCCCATCCGCCATCCCCACATTGTGTCGGGATTCGGCGCTCGCACCATGGGCATTCGCGTGCCTCAGCCGGCGGGCTCCAGCGCCGCGACCATCATTCCCTCGGTGGGATGCCCCATGGGCTGCAACTTCTGCACCACCTCCTCGTTCTTCGGCGGCAAGGGCAAGTTCCTCAATTTCTACGAGACCGGCGAGCAACTGTTCCGCGTGATGAGCGAGGCCGAGTCGGCCCTCCACGTCCGCTCATTCTTCATCATGGACGAGAATTTCCTGCTGTACCGCAAGCGCGCCCTCGAACTCCTCGACTGCATGAAGGCCGCGGGCAAGGCCTGGACGCTGTACGTCTTCTCCTCGGCCAACGCCATCCGCAAGTACTCCATCGAGGAGCTGGTGGAGCTGGGCGTTTCCTGGATCTGGATGGGACTGGAGTCGCCGCACGCCGTCTACGACAAGCTCCAAGGCGCCGATACCCTGAAGCTCGCGCGCGAGTTGCGCTCCCACGGCATCAAGCTGCTCGGCTCGACGATCGTCGGCCTGGAGCACCACACGCCCGAGAACATCCGGGAGGAGATCGAGCATGCCGTGGCCCACGACGCCGATTTCCACCAGTTCATGCTGTATACGCCGGTTCCCGGGACCCCGCTCTACTCCGAGATGCTCGGCCAAGGCCGCATGCTCGAGGACGTGGACCTGGCCGATATCCACGGCCAGGACAAGTTCAACTTTCGTCACGCCGCCATCTCGCGCGAGGATTCCAAGCGCTGGCTGGATTGGGCCTTTCGGTGGGACTTCGAGCGAAACGGCCCGAGTCTGTACCGCATCTGCCGCACCACGCTCGAAGGCTGGAAGCGTTACAGAAACCATCCCGATCCGCGCATCCGCGAGCGGTTTGAGTGGGAGGCGCGCTCGTTGGGCGGCGCTCACAGCGCGCTGCTGTGGGCCATGGAGCAGCGCCTCAAGAGCACCAATCCGGCCCTCAGCGAGCGCATCCGGGATCTCCGCCAGGAAATCGGCCGCGAATTCGGCCTGGTTTCGCGCGTTACCGCGCGGCTGCTCGGCCCCATTCTGCTCTGGACCACGATTCGCGAAGAAAAGCGCCTGGCCCGCGGTCTGACCTACGAACCCAAGCCCATCCTCGAGCGCCACAACTGGGTCCCGGCGTGAGGGCGGCGCGGCCGGCGCTGGAACGGAGCTCCGGGGCGGGGCCGTGGCACGCGGCAGCGCTTAGGCGCGGAAACTAGATGCCATTTCAAAACTGTGTGGCTCGGGTGTTCAAGACCGCGGCGATCCAGAGGGATGCGCCCGCCTCTTCGGGCGTCTACGGCCTTTCGAATTCCCGGGAGTGGATTTACATCGGGGAGACCGGCAACATCCAGGCTCGGCTGCTGGAGCACCTCCAGGAAACGAACACCTTCCTGACGTCCAGGCTTCCGACGGGCTTCAGCTTCGAGCTCTGTCTTCCTGCTGACCGGGTGGCCCGTCAGAGCCGGCTGGTTGACGAGCTCGAGCCCGCCGGCAACGGGCGGCCGGAGCGCCGCGGCCTGGATGGCGCCCGAAGGCGATTCAACTCGACCGAGGAGAACTGACCATGCAGATCCGCACCATGCTGCCGTACTTCTCGCCGTGGCGAAAGACGTGCCTGCTCTGTAATGCCGGCATGCGCGATCAGGCTTTGCTCTACTTCGTTGCCGAGGTCCCTTTCAGTTGCCCGTCGGACCGCGACGTTGTCGCCATAGCCGAGAGCAAAACGGAGAGCTGCATCCTCTCCCTGGACGAGAACGTGCTTTGGTGCCGAATTGCGCTGCCCCAGGCGCAGCGAATCGTACGCTTGCTTCGCTCCGGAGAGCTGGCGTTGTGCGTTCACGCCTTCAAGCCGAACAGCCCCCAGGTCCTGTCCGGAGCCCGCGCCCGGCTGTTATCCGCCGACGCCCAGTCGCTCACCGGCCTCACCACTGCCCGCCGGCAGCCCGAAGAGGGCTTCAAGACGCCTCACCGCATTCGCGCCAGCCTGACCGTGGGCCCACACGCCGACGTTGCAGGAATCCGGCGCCTGCTGGCCGGGCTGACTAATCCCAAGAGTGCGCACGCGGCAAGCGCGTGAACGGCGGTTGCTGGCAGCCACCGAATTCCTACTGAAGTACTCGAAGCCGGGGCGAGTAGCCCCGGCTTTTCTTCTGTAAGCGTCCCCCCGGAACAGCGCTGATCCGACGTGGGATGCTGTCTTGCGGTAGACGATTCCTTTTCCCACCCTCACTGCGCCCAAAACCGAAAATGCGACCAATGAAGCCGCGCATAGGATTCCATGCAGAGGTGAGCCAATGTTTGCAGCAGGTTGCAGGGACACTCAGCGGAACGCAGGATGCGGCGGGCCCTGCCGACTTAAGACTCAAGTCGGCGGAATGCGCATGATTTAGGTCTCATCCAGTTCGGTATTTGCGAGAGGCACAAATGAAATGAGTGATTGGAACTGGGGCAGTTGGGTGTAGACTCAATTCTGCAAAGGTGGAGGAAGACAGCACGCATCCCGGATACTATTGGCTCGCGTACAACGAAGAGAACTTCTTGCCCTGTTGCGAAAAGTGCAATCGGGCGCGGGCCAAGATGAACCATTTCCCGGTTGCGGGAAAACGGGCCTTCCGCCCCGGCGACGACCTGAGCCAGGAGAAGCCGCAGCTTCTGAATTCTTGCTGGGACGATCCCAGCCGGCACTTGAAGTTCGCCACCAACATCGACGGGACCTTCATCGCGACAGTGGCGGGAATCAGCCCTGAAGGTGAAAAATCCGTCAGGTTCTACAACCTCAATCGCGAGCCTCTACGGGATGCCCGGGCGGAGGCGCAGCGCATGGCCTTGGACAGGATCCTGGCAGCGATGGCCAGAGGCGAGTTCCGCCCCATGTTGCACACCATTTGCACCGGCAGTTGCGAATTCTCCGCAGCCTGCCTGGTGGTTGTGCTGGCCTGGGTGGAGCGGCAGCAGCGCGCGGTAGCGGATGAATTGAAGAGTTTCACAGCGGGAGGAGGAAGAGGATGAGCCGAGGGACATTTCAGTTTGAAACGACGGATGAAGGCACCCTGTACAACATGGCGGGGAACGTCAAGACACTGCGCCGGCTGTGGCTGGACCGCAAGCTGATCGATGGCGAGGACCTGGGTCCCGGAGACCCGGGCGACTTCGACTACGGGGCGTGGCATGTAGCCTGCCACCTTCTTGGGGCCGGCGGCGTCATGCAGAGCGCGAGCAAGCAATTGCTGTGGCTCGAGGTTTCGCATGATCCGGCCAGGGACGACTACTACGCCTCGGTGACCACCCAGGCCAAGACCGGTCCGGCCACCTGCCGGCTGGACTCGGCCGAGGGGCGGAGTCTGGTGGCGGGCGCCACGCTGGCCGGCTTCGTCGAGGGGAATTCAGTGGCGCGCATTTCGGCGCGCGGGACGAATGATCCTCCCGAGCTGTTCAACCTGTGGCGGCGGCAGGACTTCGATCAGCCCGTGGGCGAAGAAGCCGATGGCGGCAAAGTCTGGGAGCACTGGTGCACCCTGCGCGACATCCGGCCATCGGCGCGCGTCGGCACTTCCGTGCTGACAGCGTTCGTGTCCCTGGTCTCGGTGTTGGGCGACCGCTTCGTCCCTACGGTGGCGCGCGGCCGGCGTGACTATGGACATCCCAAGCAACTCCGCGCCATGGTGAAGGCCGGCTTCGTCGGGAAGCAGTCCGCCTTGTGGGACACGCAGCCGGTGGCCATCCCCCCGGCCGCCGAGAAGCTGTTCCTCGAGGCGGAGCCGGCCAAGTCGCTGCCGGCCGCCGCCCAACTGGATTGGAGCCAGACGCCTCGCTACTACATGTTCCAGCGGCGCATCCAAAGCTGGAGTACCACCGACAAGGTGAAAGAAGACCTGAAGGACGTGTAGATCGACAGGCGATAGTGAGGATGAGCGTGGCAACGATTCTGGTCAAGCGAAGCGCGGCGGATGTCGCGGAAATCCAGGACAAGGGGGACCATCGGGACAGCCGCAAGGCGCACTGGTTCGCCGTCAAGAAAGGCAGCGAAGTCATCCGGGACATTCAAATACGCGCGTCGCGCAAGGATTGGCTCAGCTTGCGCGACGCGGATCCGTTTCGGCTTCGGCCCTTATTGCCAACGATTCGGGTGGAAGCGCACACCCTTAGATGACCAGGAGGACCGTCATCCGCCCAAGCGGCCCTTGCTCCCCTTTCTCGAGAGGCTCAACCAGGCGCTCCCGCGGCGCTGGAGCGCCTCCCGGCAGAGCCTTGTCCCGGACGACGATTGGCTGCTGTGGGAATAGTAAGTGACTGCGCTAGACCAGGCCGCCGCCCACTGGGGGCAGCGGCCGAGGAAGTTCTCGAAGCCGGGGCGAGCAGCCCCGGCTTTTCTTTTGTAAGCCTCCCCGCGGAACGGCGCTGATCCGACGTGGAATGCTCTCTTGCGGTGAGGATTCTTGTTCCCACCCTCACCGGGGCCAACGAGTTTTCAATGAGATACAGTCGCGCGGAGGAGGGAAGCAGATGGCTTATGTGTTACTAACTATAATAATATCAACAACATGGCGGTGAGGGTGGGATTCGAACCCACGGAGGAGTCACCCCCTCAACGGTTTTCGAGACCGCCCGATTCAACCGCTCTCGCACCTCACCGCGTCGGAAGGACGGCTCAACTCCAATATACCCGACCTGGGCGGGTAGGGGTCGATCATGATCGACCCCTACAAGAAACCGGTGTCAGCCAGGTTTCGTTACCGCGTGATCTTGCCCAGCACCACCGGGTGGCGGGCGCCGGTGGCCGAAGGCAGGCTGGAGGGCCGGTGGCGCCAGGTCTGGTAGGCCAGCACGGCGAAGGCGATGGCCTCCTTGGCGTCCACGTCGATGCCGAACTCCGAGGAGGTCGCGATCGCCACATCCGGCAGCAGCGCCGCCAGGTACCCCATGATCTGCGGGTTGTGCACGCCGCCGCCGGAGACAATCAGATCGTCCACCCGCATCTTGGGCCGGACGAAGCGCTCGATGCTCTCGACCACGGAGGCGGCGGTAAGCACCGTCGCCGTTGCGATCAGGTCGGGCAGCGGAATCCCGGTCGCCAGCAGGCAGCCGGCGTACTCCTTGCCGTACTGCTCGCGCCCGGCGGATTTGGGCGGAGGCTCGAGGTAGTAATCGTCATCCAGCAGCCCGGCCAGCAGCGGGTCGCTCACCCTGCCCCGGCGCGCGATTCTGCCGCCCTGATCGTAGCTTCGCCGGCCGCGCGTGTGCAAACCCACGAGCGTGTCGATCACCATATTGCCCGGCCCCGCATCGAAGGCGATCACGCGCTGGGGCGCAGCGCCGGGCGGGATCGCGGTGACGTTGGCGATGCCGCCGATGTTCAGTGCCACGCGGCCGCGCCGGGGGTGGCGGAACAGCAAGTAATCGACATAGGGCACCAGCGGCGCCCCGCGGCCGCCGGCGGCGATGTCGCGCTGGCGGAAGTCGGAGACCACCGGGATGCCCAGGCGCTCGGCCAGCACTGCCGCCTCGCCTATCTGCAGCGTGCTCGAGAGCCTGCGCCCCAAGAATTTGATGCGCGCACCCTCATGAAAGACCGTCTGCCCGTGACAGCCCACCAACTCGACGGAGCGGAGCTTCACGCCCTCGCGCTTGCACGTCCGCCGCACCGCCGCGGCGTAGAGCTCGCCCAGCAGGAAGTGCAGGCGCGCGATGTCGCCCGTCTGCGCACTGGTGTTGGAGACGCCGAGCAGGGCCTGGCGGACCGGCTCCGGATACGGCGTGGTGCGGAAGGCTACGGTCCGGAACCGCCGCGGTCCGGCGAAGTCGACGATGGCAACGTCGATGCCGTCCAGCGACGTTCCGCTCATGACGCCGGCAACTCTCATTTTCGGCCCAGCTCCTCCTGCAGCTCCGCCAGCAGCCGCAGCGCCTCGATCGGCCGCAGCTCGTCGAGGTTCAGTTTGCGGATGCGCTCAGCAATCTCGTAGTTTACAGGTTCGAACAGGGAGATTTGAAGGGGGGCAGGCGGACGCGCGCCCGGCGAGAGTTCTTCGGTCATCTGGTGCTCGGTCTTCTCGTGCAGCGCCAGGACCTGCCGCGCGCGCTCCAGCACCTCCGGCGGCAGCGCCGCCAGACGCGCCACCTCGATCCCGTAGCTGCGGTCGGCCGCGCCCGGCTCCACCTTCCGCAGGAAAATGATCTGGTCGCCGGCTTCCTTCACCGAGACCCGCAAGTTCCCGACGCCGTCGAGCTGCTCGGCCAGCTCGGTCAGCTCGTGGTAGTGCGTGGCAAAGAGCGTCTTGGCGCGGATGCGGTCGTGGATGTGCTCGATCACCGCCCAGGCCAGCGCCAGCCCGTCGTAGGTCGCCGTGCCCCGCCCGATCTCGTCCAGCACGATCAGGCTCCGCGGCGTGGCCGTGTTGAGGATCACCGCGGTCTCGGTCATTTCCACCATGAAGGTCGAGCGGCCCCGCGCCAGGTTATCCGAGGCGCCAATGCGCGTGAACACGCGGTCGATCACCGGCAGCAGCGCCTCCTGGGCCGGGACGAACGATCCCATCTGCGCCAGGATGGCCACCAGCGCCGCCTGCCGCAGGTAGGTGGACTTGCCGCCCATGTTCGGCCCCGTGATTACGGCGATGAACTCCCGCTCGCTCAGGTAGAGATCGTTCGGAATGAAGCGCTGGGCTTCGCGCTCGGTGAGCTTCTCGATCACCGGGTGCCGGCCGGCGACGATTCTCATTTCCCCGGAGTCGGAGAACCGGGGTCGCACGTAGCGGTCCTGAACGGCGACTTCGGCCAGCGCCGCCGTCACGTCGAGCTCGGCCACGGCCGCCGCGGTGGCGCGGATGCGCGCGGCGTGCGAGGCCGCGAACGCCCGTACCTGCGCGAAGATCTCCCGCTCCAGCTCGAGGATGCGCTCCTCGGCCTGAAGGATCTTACGCTCCAGCTCCTTCAGCTCCGGCGTGGTGAAGCGCTCGGCGTTCACCAGCGTCTGCTTGCGCTCGTAGTCGGCGGGCGCCAGGTGCAGGTTCGGCTTGGAGATCTCGATGTAGAAGCCGAAGACGTTGTTGAAGCGGACCTTGAG
>JBEKLW010000359.1:0-3763 GCA_050008815.1 Bryobacteraceae bacterium | reverse complement strand
GCTACGTCGTCGTCTCGAACTCGCGCAACCACCGCATGGAGCGAGACGTGCCGCTGCTGGTGCCGGAGGTGAACCCCGGCCATCTGGAGCTCTTGCCCATCCAGCAGCGCGAGCGCGGCTGGAAAGGGAAGATCGTCACCAACCCCAACTGCGCGGCCGTGGTGCTGACGATGGCCCTGGCGCCGCTCAAGCCCTTCGGCATCACCCGCGTGGTCGTGACCACCATGCAGGCCGTCTCGGGCGCGGGCTACCCCGGCGTGGCCAGCATGGACATCCTGGGCAACGTCATCCCCTTCATCGGCGGCGAGGAAGAGAAGATCGAGCAGGAGACGCAGAAGATCCTCGGCGAGTACCAGGACGGCCACATCGAGCCGCTGGCCGCGCGCGTCTCGGCGCACTGCAACCGCGTGCCGGTGGTGGACGGGCACATGGCGACCGTCTCGGTCGAGTTGGCGGCGAAGCCGGCGGAGGCTGACCTGCTGGCGGCGTTCGGCGCGTTTACAGGCGTGCCGCAGCAGCGGAAGCTGCCCAGCGCGCCGCCGCAGCCGGTGATCTACATGGAGCAGAGCGACCGTCCGCAGCCGCGGCGCGACGTCGAGCGCGAGCGCGGCATGGCGGCCTTTGTCGGCCGCCTGCGCCCCTGCCCGGTGCTGGATTGGAAGTTTGTCGCGCTGGGGCACAACACGGTGCGCGGCGCGGCCGGCGCGGCCGTGCTGAACGCCGAGCTGATGCACTCGGAAGGATTGCTGGACGCATGATCGTCATGAAGTTCGGCGGCACGTCGGTTGAATCGGCGGCCGCCATCGAGCGGGTTCGCTCGATTGTTCAAGCTCGAGCCGGGCGTCAGCCGGTGGTGGTGGTCTCAGCGATGGGGAAGACCACCAACCGCCTGCTGGCGCTCGCCTCGGATGCGGTCAGGGGCAAGCGCGACCATGCGCTTGCCCAACTGGCCGCTCTCCGAGACTATCATCTGGAGCAGGCGCGGCCGGTCGTGGCCGCCGCGGACCGCGCGGCGCTGGAGGAGACCGTGGAGGAGCACTTCAGCGAGCTGGGAGAGCTGGTCCGGGGGCTGGCCGTGCTGGGCGAGCTGACGCCGCGGTCCGTGGACGCCATCTCCAGTTACGGCGAGCGGCTCTCGAGCCGGATCGTGGCGCTGGCGCTGGGCCAGGCGGGCCTGGACGCCGTGCACGTCGATTCCCGGCGCGTCGTGGTCACCGACCGGAAGCACACGCAGGCCGCCCCGCTCTACCCCCAGACCTACGCGCGGCTGTCCGCCGAGGTGGCCCCGCTGGCCCTGCAGGGCAAGGTGGTGGTCATGGGCGGCTTCATCGGCGCCACCGAGGACGGCGTAACCACCACGCTCGGCCGCGGCGGCTCGGATTTCACGGCCTCCATCGTGGGCGCGGGCATCGGCGCCGAGGAGATCCAGATCTGGACTGACGTGGACGGCATGCTGACCGCCGACCCGAACAGCGTCCCCGGCGCGCATCGGCTGAAGGTGATCTCCTTCGCCGAAGCGGCCGAGCTGGCCTATTTCGGGGCCAAGGTGCTGCATCCCTCTACCGTCCTGCCGGCCGTCGAGAAGAACATCCCGGTGCTCATCCTGAACTCGCGCCGGCCGGAGGCGCCCGGCACGCGCGTCATCCGCGAGGCGGCGCCGTCGACGAACCCGGTCAAGTCGATCGCGTCCAAGAAGAACATCACCGTCGTCAATATCCACTCGACGCGCATGCTGATGGCCCACGGCTTCTTGCGGCGCATCTTCGAGGTGTTCGATCGCCACGAGACGCCGGTCGACGTGCTGGCTACCTCCGAGGTGAGCGTCTCGGCGACCATCGACGATCCGGCGCGCCTGGAAGCGATCCGCCGGGAGCTGGAGCAGTTCGCCGAGGTGTTCGTCGAGCACAACCGTGCGATCATCTGTCTGGTAGGCGACAATATTCGTTACACGGCCGGGCTGGGCGCGCGCATTTTCGGCGCCCTCAAGACGGTCAACGTGCTGATGGTGTCGCAGGGCGGCTCGCAGTGGAACCTCAGCCTGGTGGTCGCCGAAGAGGACCTCCAGGAGGCGGTTCGCCTCCTGCACCAGGAGTTCTTCAGCCAGCTCGACCCGGCGGTATTCGACTAATCATGAACTTAGCCATCGTCGGCTACGGCAAAATGGGACGGCTCATCGAGCAGCTCGCCCCGGAGCACGGCTTCGCGGTGGCGCTGAAGCTCGACGAGTTCAACAACGCCGGGGGCTCCGGCATCACGGCGGAGAACTTCCGCGGCGTGGACGTGGCGGTCGAGTTCTCCATCCCCGAAGCGGTGGTCGAGAACGTCGAGCGCATCGCCGGGCTGGGCGTGAACCTGGTAGTCGGCGCCACGGGCTGGCTTGGGGAAATGGGCCGCGTGAAGGCGGCGGTCGAACGCCACGGCGTGGGCCTGGTGTGGAGTCCGAACTACTCGATTGGGGTGAACGTGTTCTTGCGCCTGGTGGCGGAGGCGGCGCGCCTGCTGGCACGCGAAGAGGAGTACGGCGCCTGGGCCTGGGAGATCCACCACTCCGCCAAGAAGGACGCGCCCTCGGGCACGCTGCTCAAGCTGGTGGCGGAGATGAAGAAGGCCGGCTATGCACGGCCCATCGACACCGCCTCGAACCGCGCCGGGCGCCATCCGGGCACGCACGAAATCGGGTTCGACTCGGCGGCGGACACCATCACGCTGCGCCACGCCGCACGCAACCGCGAGGGCTTCGCCCGCGGCGCGCTGAAAGCTGCACAATGGATCGTGGGCAAAGAAGGACTGTACGAGTTTAGCGAGATCCTGTTCCAGCAGGGGGCCTGAACCGATGTTCACAGGATGCGGGACGGCGCTCGTGACACCGTTCCGGCAAGATCAATCACTCGATGAGGCGACGTTACGCCGGCTGGTGCGGCGGCAGATTGAAGCGGGCATCGACTTCCTGGTGGCGTGCGGCACCACCGGCGAGAATCCGACGCTGACGCGCCGGGACCATCTCCGCGTGGTCGAGGTCACGCTGGAGGAGGCCCAGGGCAGGGTCCCGGTGGTGGGCGGCGCCGGAGGGTACAACACCGCCGAGGTGATCGAGCTGGCCCAGGAGGTCGAGGCGGTGGGCGCGCAAGGCCTGCTCTCCGTCACGCCCTACTACAACAAGCCCTCGCAGGAGGGCTTGTATCAGCACTACAAGGCCATCGCGGCCGCGGTCCGGCTGCCGATCATCGTCTACAGCGTCCAGAGCCGCACGGCGTTGAACGTCGAGCCAGCCACGCTGAAGCGCCTGGCCGGGATCGACAACATCGTGGCGGTGAAGGAGGCCTCGGGCATGATCGGCCAGATCTCGGCCGTCATCGCCGAAGTGCCGGAGCAATTCACCGTGCTCTCGGGCGACGATGCGCTGGCCCTGCCCGTCATCGCGCTCGGCGGCCGCGGTCTGATCTCGACCACGTCGAACGAGATCCCCGCCGAGATGACGCGCCTGGTCCAGCTTTCGCTCGCCAACGACTTCCCGGCGGCACGGGAGCTTCAGAAGAAGCTGCTGCCGCTGATCCAGGTCAACTTCATCGAGACCAACCCGATTCCGGTCAAGGCGGCCATGGCGCTGATGGGCCTGCTCGAGCCGGTGTGGCGGCTGCCGCTGGTGCCGCCCAAGCCCGAAACCCTGGCGAGAATTCAACGGGTGCTGGAATCCCTGGGCCTGCTCCCATCCACGCATGCAAGCTGAAATCGAAGCCCTGTTCGAGGCGAAGCCCGAGGTCTA
>JBEKLW010000358.1:0-3774 GCA_050008815.1 Bryobacteraceae bacterium | reverse complement strand
AGCTGCGCGCCAGCTTCACAAAGCTATCGCACTTTGCAGCCGCGGATGCAGTTACTTGTCTTCGGGAACCTTCATCGTCCAGGTGAGCGCCGCGCTGATGAAGTAAAGAACGGCGTAGATCCACATGACGCCACCGACGCCGAACAACGGGAGGAAGATGCCGGCAACGGCCGGGCCCACCCAGGCACTGGCGCCTGCACCCAGGTTTAGAATCGACATTGCCGCGCCCTTGCGGCCGGGAGCCAATGCTACCATGATCGCTCCGAGTGGTGTGTATGCAGAGAGCATGGCTCCGAAAAACATACCCGAGATGACAGCTAACATATAGTTAGCTGGATGTCCCTGCATGGAGTAATAGAGCGCCAGCGTGGATATGCCGCAGCCTACGCCCCCGAACAGTGCCACCGTTTTGCGCCATCCGAACTTATCGCCGATAACGCCGAACAGCAGATTGAAGATAACGTTCACCACCGACAGCGCTGTCAACAGCCGCAGCCATTGACTCAGCGAAAAGCCGATCGTCCTGGTGCAGTAGACGGGCAGAAACACCAGGAAACCAAGCTGGGCAGACGTATTGATCGTTCGCACGATTCCGCCCACCCCGATCTTCGGCACCTGCCATGCAATCGTCACACTCGAAAGAAGCGTTCGAATCGGGTTCTCTCCCGCGGGCGCGAGTCGCTTTGATCCGATGGGTTCCCGCAAGCCAAGCAGAGCGCATCCGGCGAGCGCCACGAAGATCAGCGCGAACCAAAGTGTTCGGAATTGCCCAACCAGCGGGATCGAATAAGTTGCCAGGAGCGATCCGAGGGTCGGAAATCCGCCGGCAAATGCGAACCAGAACCAGCCCAGCGAAGTGCCGAGATGACGGGCCGGCGTAGCCACTGTGATCCAGACGAGGAACCCGTATGCAAACAGAGGATAGCCGAAGCCGCGCATTCCATAGCACAAGAGAATCAACGCATAATTATCCGGCCCGATTCCGAGAGTCAACAGAGCGACGTGGAACACAACCCAGATCACCAGGCCGACGTACATTACCCGCTTCGGCCCCCAGAGTTCCGAAAGGGCGCCCGACAACCAGGATGCAAACGCGGCGGTTGCACCGTAGACCGTGAATACGACCGCTACGGCCGATGCTGACATGCCTCTCGCCACGAGATATGCCGACAAGAACCCAGACTCGACGCCGCAGGCACACATCAACAGGAGTACCGCGACGAATCCCCACGCCAAGGGCGGATACATCCCCAGCCGCTCCAGAAGCGATGCGAGCGGCTTGCCCGCACGCGCAGCAACAGCTTGCATAGAGGTGCTCTCTTTCCTGCGTTCGGCCGAACCGTTCAGCGTAGCAGGGCCTCAGAATGGTTTCAATGACGGCCAGCCGTTTGTTGCGACCGCTCAAAAGGCGGAGGCAGAGCGCTCGGTTACGGGCCGTCTGGCGCACCGCGGCCTCTCCGGCTCCGCGCGAGAATCTGACAGGCGCCCTGGTTTGGTTGGATTTCGATAGAAAACGGATCGCAGGGTCGAAGCTGGGGACACCTCGGAACCTTGTCATGACGGCGCTTGGTAAAGATTTCAGTATCAACCTTGCCCTGCACGTCGGGCGTCTGACGCCTTTCCGTCGTGAAGGAATCGCTTCACTCGGCTCAGAAAGTCCGGGCTAGCTCCAGAGCGATTCAGCCGCACTCAACTGACCGCGGAACCGGGATCCGCGTGTCATCGAAACCCAATAAAACCAGGGGGTCTATCGGATTCTCCGGCACAGCCGAACCAAGGTATAAAGTCCGGGCGAGCATTTGCCGAAAAAGCATTCGAGTGGAAATGCTCGGTCCGAACCACGCTGCTATAGCGCGACGGCTGGCAGCGCCGACCTTCAACTGCGGCTGGGACACTTCTCCCCAAGGAACCTAAACCCATGACAAGAAAAGTCTACGCGCGTTTCCCGCTTTCAGCGGCTGGCCTGATGCTTGCACTGGTTGTCTCGGGCGCGTTGGCCCAGGCGCAGCCCGACATCCAGGCCCTGCCCAACATGGGCCAACAGATTACGCCGCTAGCGCCCCCGGATTCCCGGTTCGAATCGCTGAACCCCGATCTCGCCGACAGGCCGGACTGGCTGGCCGGGCAAGCGGCCACCAGCGTGGTGAGTCCGGATCGCAAGACCCTGCTGGTTCTGACCAGCGGGTACAACCGCGTCTTCGCGCTTGGCGTCCCGCCGCCGCCATACCCGTGGTCCGCGCCGGACTCGAACGAGTACGTGTTCATCTACGACATTTCGACGCCGGCGCCGGTCAAGACGCAAGTAGTGCAGATCGCAAATAGCTACCATGGGATGGTCTTCGATCCATCCGGCACGGCCTTCTACGTGGCCGGCGGCCAGAGCGACGTGGTCCACATCTTCACTCGGAGCGCCGCCGGAACTTGGGCGGAGACCACGGCTCCGCTTGCCTTGGGCCACAACGGCATGGGTGTTGGCCTGAATCTGAGGCCCAACGGCGCCGTGGCGATCAACAGCCAGGTGGGCGTGGCTCCTTGCGCCGCCGGCGTGGCTATTTCCAGCGACGGCCAGACGCTGGTAGTGGCGAACTACTACAACGACTCGATCACGGTGTTCACCGGAGGCCTGGGCAACTGGTCGAAGCTATCGGAACTCGACCTGCGCCCCGGCAAGAGCAAGACCGACCCGCGGCCGGGCATGGCGGGCGGCGAATATCCGTTTTGGGTGGTTGTGAAGGGTAACGGACCGAGCGCGACAGCGTACGTATCCAGCATTCGCGACCGCGAGATCGTCGTAGTGAGTTTGAGCGCGGAGCCGGAGGTGAGGTTCCGGATTCCAGTGACCGGCCAACCCAACAAGATGACGCTGAACGCGGCCCAGACGCTCCTGTATGTCGCCGAAGACCAGTCGGATACGGTGGACGTCATCGACACCGCGACGAACGCGATTCTCGCATCCATCCCGGTCATCGTGACCGCGCCGGGAATGCCTGCCTGGCTGGCGCAATTCAAGGGCGCGAACCCAAACAGCGTGGCGCTCTCGCCGGATGAGACGCAACTCTGGGTAACGAATGGCACTCTGAATTGCATCGCGGTGGTGGCGCTCGACGGACCCAATGGCGGCGGCCACGTCGTGGGTCTCATTCCGACCGGTTGGTACCCGAACTCAGTGAGCTTGGTGAGCTTCCGCGGCCCCAACGATATCAACACGGTGCACGTCTACGTGGTCAATGCCAAGTCGCCGACGGGCGCCAATCCCGAGTGGTGCTACGGAGGCGGCGGGCCGCCCAACTCGCCAAACTGCGAACCCTCGAATCAGTACAATCCCCAGAGGACCAAAGCCGGCCTCCAGAGCTTCCCGCTCCCCAGCCCGGCGCAGCTCGCGACGCTGACCGAGCAGGTAGCCGTAAACAATCGGTTCTCCCACACCGAGAGCGACGAAGACCTCGCGGTCATGGCGGCCGTGCGTCAGGGCATCAAGCACGTGATCTTCATCATCAAGGAAAACCGGACCTACGACCAGATTCTGGGTGACCTGAAAGACGCCGCTGGCCGTCCCATGGGCGATGGCGATCCCACTTTGACTGAGTTTGGAGAGGCGATCACGCCGAATCACCATAGTCTGGCGCGAAACTTCGTTACTCTCGACAACTTCCTGTGCACCGCCGAAGTCAGCTATGACGGCTGGTCGTGGAGCACTTCGGCTCAAGCCCCCGACGTGGTGGAACACCAATTCCCGGTGGCCTACGCGGCGCGCGGCCTCAGCCTGGACGGGGG
>JBEKLW010000357.1:0-3792 GCA_050008815.1 Bryobacteraceae bacterium | reverse complement strand
CGCTGCCCAGGGTTCGCGTACTGGTGGTCGGCAAACTTCAACGTGACCAGGTATTGCATGCTCGGGACGGCGGTCTGGAACTGAAAGACCGATGAATATCGGCGCCCCGTTGCGTAAATCGCCTCCGTTCCCGCCGGCGGGGCAAACGAGAACGTCCAACTGCTTCCGAACCCTGTGTCCGCGTTCCAGACCCGCCCCTGCGCATCCATGTAGGCCGGCCCGCCCGCGTTCACGCGGATGGGGGTAAAGGCGCTGGCACTGGTGTCCACCAGAGTGACTGTCGCGCTGCCGACCCGGTTCGCGTCCTCGGTGCTCGTCGCGATCACCGCCACGGTGACGGGGGTCGCAACCGAGTCCGGAGCGCTGTACAAACCAGTGGGCGAGATAGACCCGAGATCGGGCGGGTTGATGGACCACGCGACTTCCCCGCTCGCCGCGCCCGGCACAAGGGCCGTAAACTGAAGCGTCTGGCGCGCCGCCAGCGTGGCTGTGTGCGGTAGAACCTCCACCGAGTCCTTGGCCACGATCTCGATCGCATTGACGATGGCCTCCCCAACCAGCGGAACAAACTGGATCGTAATCTGACCGTCGGTCACCGTGGCGGGGACGGTCGCATCCCAAGGCTTGTACTGGCCGCCGGCGTTGGCGGCCACGTCCACCGCGCTCAAAACGGTGGCGCTATTCACCGCCACGTTGAACTTGCGCTGCCCCGGGTTGGCGTATTGGTAGTCTGCGAACTTCAGCGTGACCAAGTACTCCATGCTCGGGACGGTGGTCTGGAACTGAAAGGCCGCTGAATATCGGCGCCCCGTTGCGTAAATCGCCTCGGTTCCCACCGGCGGGACAAACGAGAACGTCCGACTGCTTCCGAAGCCTGTGTCCGCGCTCCAGACCCGCCCCTGCCCATCCAGGCAGGCCGGCCCGCCCGCGTTCACCCGGATGGGAGTAAAGTCGCCCTCCGCCGCCGGGCTGCTTGTGACCGCTGCTGGGCGCGACGCCTGCGCGCGGTCCACCAGCGACCGCGTCAGCGGCGCCACCGGCTTCATCTGCGCCAGTGTGGCTAGCTGGTCGTCCGCGATTCGCGCTGGCGTCGCCGGCAGACGCGCCGGGACGGGCAAACCCACGGTCGCACCCTGCCCGCGCGCCTGCGGGAGCCCCAGCCGCACAGACCCCCGCGCGAGAGGCTGGGGACCGGCTGGTTGGCCGAATCCGGCATTCTGGAGCAACTGGAAGCAGAGCAGGAAAACGAGGAAGCGAGTGAAATCGCGGAACCACGCGGCGGTGGAGCGCAACATTATGTCCTCCCGAAGGGACGGATCAGGTATTACCTAGTGGCTCATTTGACGGCGGTGCACGACGTTGCCGCACGCGCCCAACCGGGTCTGGAGGCGCGCAGCAGATCATCTCACTGCCGGACAAGTGTCTACTTTCTTGGCCTCGGCGTCCTGGCTGGCTGGGGATCCCAACGGCGGTGCGCAGCCTTGGAGGTTCCCCGCCCTTGCTTCTCCATAAATCGCAAAACACGACACCTGGAAGCCAGGGCAGCAGCCAATGTATCGCGAAGCCAAGACAGCATCAAGCTGTATTGGTTAAAATTAATCGGAATTCTGGGTTTGTAGCGGCTAGCCTCTGCCGCCGGCGGGTCCCGGGCGTGCCCAGAGACGGTCGGGATGCAGTTGGACACCGGCTATTCGATTTCACGTGACATGACGGCGACAGGCACGGAGTGGTCTCGCCCGGCACGGATGAGCCCGTCAAAGCATCACCTATAATGAGCCTCGGCCCCTGGTTCTGAGGGCCATAATGCCTTCCTATTGAGGAACCAGGAGTCACGCCGAACCAGCGCGAGTCCAAGCAGATCCAGTTTCCAGACCATACGGCAGGGCAAACGCGGGCCAGCCTTGGGTTTTCGCAGACACTGTCTGCGAAATTGGTCCCGCTTCCGAATTCGCAGACGCCGTCTGCGGACGCGGCCAATCCTGCATGCCTACAGGAGCGACCACGAAGCCCGCCAGAATTACCCAAGGGCAATACTACGACCGCTCAACAACTTGCTCGTGGCTGAGAATCCCCCAATAGACACCAAGGCACTGTAAGTATATGAAACTAAATGACTGGCGGAGAGGGGGGGATTCGAACCCCCGGTAGAGGTTTAGGCCCCTACGACGGTTTAGCAAACCGCTGCTTTCGACCGCTCAGCCACCTCTCCGTGCCTGGGCCGGGTCGCCTCCTGATCCTAACATACCGGCGGGCTGGGTAAAATGGAGTGGATGTCCGACACGCTGAAGATCGCCGGGCGCGAGTTCCGCTCGCGCCTGATAGTGGGGACCGGGAAGTACCGCAGCTTCCAGGAGATGGCCCGCTGCCACGAAGCCTGCGGCGCCGAGATGGTGACCGTAGCCGTGCGGCGCGTAAACCTGACCGACCGCACCAAGGAGTCGCTGCTCGACTACATCGACCGCGCCAGGTTCTTCATCCTTCCCAACACAGCCGGCTGCTACACGGCGGAGGAGGCCATCCGAACGGCGCGGCTGGCGCGGGAAGTGGGTCTGTCGAACTGGATCAAGCTGGAGGTCATCGGCGACCAGAAGACGCTGTTCCCCGACAACGAGGGCCTGCTGGAGGCCACCCGCGCACTGGTCAAGGAAGGGTTCGTCGTGCTGCCTTACACCAACGACGACCTGGTGAACGCCCGCAAGCTGATCCAGGCGGGCGCGGCGGCGGTGATGCCGCTCGGCGCGCCCATCGGCTCGGGCATGGGCATCCAGAACCAGGCCAACCTGCGCATCCTCCGCGAGATGATCACCGAGGTCCCGCTGGTCGTCGATGCCGGCGTGGGCACCGCCTCCGACGCCTGCGTCGCCATGGAGCTGGGCTTCGACGGCGTGCTCATGAACACCTCGATCGCCGAAGCGCAGGACGCCGTGAAGATGGCGCAGGCGATGAAGGCGGCGGTCGAGGCGGGGCGGCTGGCCTACGAGGCCGGCCGGATGCCCAAACGGCTGTACGCCGCGGCGAGCAGCCCGCCCGGCGGCCTGGTGCGGTAGCGCGCCGCAGATTGTGCACCCGTCCGGCCCGGCTTGGATTTACAATGGCCGCATGTCCAAGTTCGAGCTGACAAGAACGATCGAGGGCCGGAAGCTCAATCCGCGCACCGGAATCCCCACCACCGACCCGCCGGTCACGATCCCGTTCGGCGCCATCATCGAGGATATCGTCGAGGACCGCGACAATCGCAAGTTCCGCTATCTCGGCGAGCCCTACCTGTGCCCGGGGGAGATGCTGGACCCGTCCATAGTGCCTCTCGTCGCGGCCGCGGCGCCAGCTCCCGCCGCGCCGCCGGAGCCGCCCGCGGCCGCCGCCGCGGAGCCGGCCGAGGTGGCGGCGGTACCACCCGAAGCCGGCGCCGCCGCCGTGGATGTTCACTGGGAGCGGCTGACCTCGGATTGGAAGCCGGTCCTGCGCGCGAAGGTGCCCGGCGGATGGCTGGTCGCCGTGGAGGGCGCGGGCGTCACCTTCATCCCCGACCCCGAGCAGGTCTGAAGCGGCGGCTCTGCTAGGGGATGCGGCGGCTGGCGCAACGCGCGGCACGGTTACGGCATACACCCACTCGCCGAGCCGCGCCCGTAGCGCACGCTCTCGAGCGTGCCGCGTCGGCACTTCTGCCGACGCTTGGCCTCCGCCGCTGGCCCAACGTACACCCCCAGCCGGACCGCGACGGCGCTCAGGACTCGGCGGGCGCGCCGGGCTGGAGCTCGGGGATCTCGATCTCGATGCGGGTGCCCTGCCCCG
>JBEKLW010000356.1:0-3805 GCA_050008815.1 Bryobacteraceae bacterium | reverse complement strand
TCCGGGCCCACGAACAGCATGATCGCGAAACGCGTCTGGGCCGCGGAATCTGTGACTTGGACGGTGACGCCGCCGAGCCCCTCCGCACGGTGGAGAGGCCAAGTGAGTATGGGGCTTGTTGCTGGCCCCAGGTTATGGCCGTAGATCGAAAACATCGAACCCTGGGCGATGTCGCCGTTCGGCAAACCCGCCGGAATGAAACTGGCGGCATTCACCATGCCGTTGGCATTAACGGTGGGCTGGGCCAGCGCGGCCGCACCCGCCGACACAAGTACAACGCACGCTCGAACGAGGATTCTCACAGTTCCCCTCCTGATCCTGAACTGCATTCAATCTTAAGGCACTTTCCACTGGCCGTCAACCAGAATTCGCCCCCGAGCGCAACTTGAGAAGATACCGGCCGCAGCCGAGGGCGTATGATCGGACTAGCCCCCCCGGCGTGCACGCCGGGTATACTGGAAGAAGCTTGATGCGCTTTTCGGTAGACGCTCACGCAATCGGCTGCCAACTCACTGGGAATGAGGTATACGTCCGCAATCTCTTGTCTGCGTTTGCCTGCGTTGACGATCGCTCCGAGTTCATCGCCTACGTTTCGACGCCCGAGGCAGCCGGCGCTGTGCCGCGGCGCTTCAGGCAGCGGCGGGTATCGCGGGACCCGTTCGTGCGGCTGGGGTTCGACCTTCCGCGGTGGCTGCGGCGCGACCGGCCGGACCTGCTCCACGTGCAGTACACCGCGCCACTAGCCTGCCCCACGCCGGTCGTCGTGAGCGTGCACGACGTGAGCTTCGTCGATTACCCCGAGTACTTCACCGCCGGGCGCGCGGCCCAGTTGCGGCTTACCGTCCGGCGCACGGTCGAGCGCGCGGCGCGCGTTCTCACCGGCAGCGAGTTCTCGCGGCGGGAGATCTCGAGGGCTTACGGCTTGGACGGTTCCAAGATCGCCGTCATCCCGAATGCGGCCGCGCCGCTGTTCCGGCGGCTGGGCCACGAGGACGCCGTTGCCTGGGTCTGGCGGCGGTTCCAGGTTCCCTCACCTTTCATTCTCACGGTCGGAGACCTCCAGGCGCGGAAGAACCAGGCCGGCTTGATCCATGCCTTCGCCGAGCTGGCCGGCGCCTATCCGCAGCTCCACCATCACCTGGTGCTGGCGGGCAAGGAGAGCTGGCACGGCGAGGCAGTGCGCAAGGCAGCCGCGCGGTCCGGGGTCGCCGAGCGCATCCATTTTGCCGGCTTCGTCTCCGACGAAGAATTGCTCCAGCTCTACAACGCCTGCCAGTTCTTTGTGTTCCCGTCCTTCTATGAGGGCTTCGGGCTTCCCGTGCTGGAGGCCATGGCGTGTGAGCGGCCGGTGGCCTGCTCGGACAGCTCGGCCATACTCGAGGTGGCCGACGCGGCGGCCATCCTATTCGACCCGCACTCGACGGAGCAGATGGTCCGCGCCATGGCGGATCTGGCGCTCGACTCCGAGCTGCGCGCCCGCATGGGGCGGCTGGGGCTGCAGCGCGCCGCGCAGTTCAGTTGGCGGCGCACCGCCGAGAAGACCCTGCGGGTCTACTACGAGGTCGCGCTGGCCGGAGCGCAAGTTCCACGCGAGCAGTGGGCTCCGGTTCCGGTACCAAAGCGATGAGACAAACCTTGGTTATCGCGGTGGCGTTGGCCGGCGCCGTCGCGGGGGCGCAGACACCCCCGCCCGCTCCACGGCCGCCGGATACTCCCTTCCGCGACGAATCGTTGCGATACTCCATCAACTGGCCGAGCGGGCTTAGCCTGGGCGAAGCCCAGATGCAGGCGTCGGGAACGGGGGAGCGCTGGAGCTTCGCCTTCTCGCTCGACGCCGCGGTGCCCGGATTCGCGGTCAGCGACTCCTACCAGGCCGTGGCCGCCGGCGACTTTTGTTCCGTCGAGCTTCTCAAGGAGGCCACGCACGGCCGGCGCAAGACCAGCGAGCGCACGAAGTTCGAGGCCCAGGAGGGCCGTGCGACGCGCGAGAGCACGGGCGGCGGCGGGAAGTCGGAGCTTTCCGTGCCGGCCTGCTCGCGGGACGGGCTGACGTTCTTCTACTACCTGCGCCGCGAGCTATCGCAGGGCCGGCTGCCCGGACCGCAGACGGTATACTTCGGCGCGCCCTATCAGGTTCGGCTGGAATACGGCGGCCCGCAGGCGATTCGCGTCAACGACCGCCCCATGGACGCCGAGCGGGTGACGGTCTCCTACAAGGGGCCGGCCTCCCAGGGCGCCTTCGAGCTGTACTTGTCGCGGGACGCCGCGCGAACGCCGGTCATGGTGCGCGTCCCACTCGCCGTGGGAGCCTTCTCAATGGAGCTCGTGCGCTGACCATGCGCCTGGCGTTCGTCTCGCCCATGCCGCCCGTCAGGAGCGGCATTGCCGACTATTCGGCCGCGCTGGTTCGAGAGCTGGAGCGGCTGGTGCAAGTCGAGGTGATCGCCGAACCGGCCGCCGGTTTCGAGGCCTCCCGCTTCGACGCCGCGCTCTACCAGGTCGGCAACAACCCCGATCACGGCTTCGTCTACGAGATGGCGCTGCGGCGCCCGGGCGTCGTGGTCTTGCACGAGGCCAACCTCCACCACCTCCTGGCCGACCTGACCATCAGCCGCGGCGACTGGGACGCCTACCTGCGGGAGGCCGAGTACAACGGCGGGGCGGAGGCGCTGGCCCGCGCCGAGCGCGTGCGCTCGCGCGAGGCCGGGCCGGACTACCACGGCCTTCCCATGACGCGCCGGATCCTGGAGCGCGCCCGGGCGTTGATAGTCCACAGCCGCGCGGTCGAGGAGGCGGTGCGGGCGGCCGGCTTCCGCGGGCCGCTGGCGCGGATTCCTCACGGCGCCGGAACCCCGCAGGCGGACCGCTGGGCGTACCGCGAGCGCCTGGGACTGGGCCCTTCCACCCTGCTCATCGGAATCTTCGGGTTCCTCAAGCCCTACAAGCGCGTCCCCGAGGCGCTGCGCGCCTTCCGCCGCCTGCTCAAGCTGGAGCCAGCCGCGAGGATGATCCTGGTCGGCGAGCCCCACCCGGATTTTCCCGTGCACTCCCTCATCCGCACGCTCGGGCTCGAGGCCGGTGTGCAGGTGCTGGGCTACGCGCCCATCGAGGACTTCGTCGGCTATATGGCGGCTTGCGACATCGTCCTGAACCTGCGCTACCCCACCCTGGGCGAGAGCTCCGGCAGCCTGCTGCGCGCCCTCGGGCTTGGCAAACCCGTCCTGGTTTCCGACGTTGGCGCATTCCGTGACCTTCCGGACGACGTCTGCCTGAAGGTGCCGGTGGACGGGGCCGAGGAGGCGCACATCTTCGAGTTCCTGAGCCTGCTCGCCACCCGCCCCGACTGGGCGCGCGAACTGGGCGCGCGGGCGCGCCAGTGGGTTGAGCGCGAATGCTCGTGGGACAAGGTGGCGCGGGCCTATGCGTCGTTTCTCGACGATGTGGTCTCCGGGCGCGCATTCGGTGAAGCGCAATCGCAGGCCGAAGCTGCGGTTGCCGCGCCCGCGCCGCCGCCGGTCCCCGCGACGGTGATGGTTGCGGCGGAGCCCATCGAGCCACGCGCCGCCGCGCTACCCGAGGCGGCCACTGCTGAGACAGCGACGCCGCCGGTCCCGGCGCCGCTCGTGCCGCCGGCTCCTCCCGCGGCGGCCTTCGTGGCGGAGTCGCCGACTGCGGCGCCGCTGGCGCCAGCGCTGGCCACGCCCGCGCCGCCCGAAATCGTGCTCGAGTGGTTACCGCCCGGCCCGGCCTTCCGGTCTTACGCCGAAACACACCTGACGCGGCTCACCCGCGTTCGCTCCAGTGA
>JBEKLW010000355.1:0-3815 GCA_050008815.1 Bryobacteraceae bacterium | reverse complement strand
AATGTAGCGCGCATCGTGCATGTCGTACTTGAGCGCGCCCGCCAGGTCCGCGTGTCCCGGTCTGGGGCGGGTTACCGCCTTCTTCATTTCCTCCGAGCCCGGATAATCCTCCACGGGCAGGCTCTCGGCCCAGTTGGCCCAGTCGCGGTTGCGAATGAGGACGGCCACCGGCGCGCCGATGGTTTGCGAATGCCGGACGCCGGCCAGGATCTCGGCGCGGTCCGTCTCGATCTTCATCCGGCCGCCGCGGCCGTAGCCCTGCTGGCGCCGCTTGAGCTCGCCATCGATAGCGCCGGCCGTGACAGGAATGCCCGCGGGCAAGCCGGTGATGGTAGCGACGAGGCACTCGCCGTGAGATTCTCCCGCAGTCTCCAGTCGCAGCATCTTTTCCGTCCGCCGGCCTGCGCCGGACTCGCCCCATCGTAGCGAAAACAACGCGCTATCAGCAAACTGAGGGCGTGCGAGAAGAACGGGCTCGCGCCACTACCCGCAAAAAAGGGTCCGCCTCCCCCCCGGCGGAGCCGGCGCTGCCCGGGTGGTTTTCGCTAGACTAGCTGCCAGCGGTTTCATCCACCAGACGGGTCTCGTTGTTCATAGTTGTGCGGCAACCGAGCGTGTACCGGCGCAGCCAGAGCGGCGCCACCGAGTCGCATCCGCGCCTCGCGCGCCCGAGGCCGCTTTTCGGAGGGGGAGATGGATAGGATTGAGCACATTGCGGGCCGCCTCGCGCGCGTTGCCTGCTCCCTGGATTCGCCCGACGCGATGCTCGAATCGGCCGCCCTTGTCTCCGAGGCGGCCAGTGAGTTCGAAGCTTTCAGGCGCCGGCAGGAGGAAACGCCGGAGGCCGACCCGCCGCCCTCCTCGAGCGCCGGCCCGGACCCGCTGACGCCCGAGACGCCGGCGGAGCAGCCGCGCGAGACCCTCCAGACCGAGTGCGTCTGAGCGCGTTCTTCGGCCGCGCTCCTGGCCGGGCGGGCCGGCCAAACAGCCGCCGCCTTACTTAGGCTTGTTCTCCAGCACCCTCTGCGCGAAGTAGTTGACGATCCTCGCCTCGTTCCGGGCCACCTCGTAGTAGGCGTTCCTGAGCAACTGGTCCTTCCGGCTCAGCAGCCCTTCGCGGATGGTCTGTTGCACGCGCGGGTCGTTCAGGTCGCGCTGGCCCGCCGGCTCCCGGGAGATCACCCTCAGGATGCGGTAGGTCTGCTGGCCGGGGATGATCGGGGAGATCTGGCCCGGCTGCAAGGACAGGATGAGCTTGCGGATCTCGGGGCTGGAACTCTCGAAGGCTGACATGGGCACGAAACCCAGGTCGCCGCCGTTGGGCGCCGTATTTGGGTCTTCGGAGAAGTTCTCGGCCAGCATGGCGAAATCCTCGCCCTGCCGGAGGCGCGACTCGAGCATCTGAATCTTCCGGCGCGCCTGCTCCTCGTTTTGCGCCTTGTCATTCTTGAGGTTCCGCACCGCCGGATCGGGCGCCGAGGTGACCAGCATCTGCGCCAGGTGGACAGACGGCTCGGCGTGGCTGAACATCGGCTTGTTGGCGTTGTAGAAATCGGCGATCTCCCGGTCGGTGATGCTGATCCTGGAGGTGATCTCCTTGTTGACCAACTTCTGCACGCTAAGGTCGCGGCGCAACTGCGTCTTCAGGTCGGCGACCGTCATCCTCCGCGCCTGGAGCTGCCTCTGGAATTCCTCCTGGGTGTAGCCGGCCTTTAGCTCGTTGAACCTGGCTTCCACCTCCGAGTCGGTCGCCATCAGGCCGAGCTTCTCGGCGCGCTGCACCATGATCTCGCTCTCGATCAGGCTGCGGAGGACCTCGAGTTTCTGAATCGTCGCCAGATCGTCGCTCGAGCGCTCGCCCGGCGAGGAGAGTTGCGACTGGTAGATGCGGTCGACCTGCTCGTAGGTGATCGGCTGGTCGTTGACGGTGGCGGCGACGTTGGCCGGCGGAGCTTTCTTGCAGGCCACCAGCATCAGGATCGCCGGCACGAGGCACAGAGACTTCCAGTAAGTCATAGAGAACCTCATTGTAGCTGCTTACGGCCCCCGATATGGGCCCCTACCTGCCCGCGGCAATCCCGTAACCCGTCCGTAAGCCGGCGCGGCTCCTGTCGTGGCGCGCGCTTCAGCGTGCAGCGTCGGCTTCAGCCGACGTCTGGCACAACGCTTCCCGGGCCTGTCCCCGCACTCGCCGTACTGCCTGCCCGCGACAGTCCGCTAGCCACCAGCCCCAAGCTGGATTCCGGCGAGGTCGGCGGCCTCGCCGAACTTCGCGCCCCGCGCCCCCGGCAGGATGCTCTTCAACAAACCCGTGAGCACGCCGCCGGCGCCCACCTCGATGAAGCGCTCGACGCCGCCCGCGGCCAGGCAGCGGACCGAATCGGCCCAGCGCACGGGGCTGGACACCTGGTCGATCAGGCCCTGCCGCGCCTCGGCGCCGGTCAGAATCTCGCGCGCGGCCACGTTATTGACCAGGGGCCAGCGCAGGTCCTCGAACTGGGTGGCGAGCAGGTCCGCGGCCAGGCGCTCCTGGGCCGGCCTCATCAGCGCGCAGTGGAACGGGGCGCTGACGGGCAGCAGCATCGCGCGCCGCGCGCCGGCGGCTTTCGCCAGCTCGATGGCGCGCTCCACCGCGCCCCTGTGGCCGGCGATCACCACCTGGTCCGGCGAGTTCAGGTTCGCCGCCGAGACGACTTCGCCCCGCGCGGCCTCGGCCAGAATGCCCTCCAGCCGTCCCTCGGGCAGCTTCAAGAGCGCCGCCATCGCGCCCACGCCGGCGGGCGACGCTGCCTGCATGTAGCGGCCACGCTTGCGCACCAGCTCGAGCGCGTCCGAGAACCGCAAGCTCCCGGCGGCGACCAGCGCCGAGTACTCGCCCAGGCTGTGCCCGGCGACGCAGTCCGGCTGGATGCCGTGCTCCCGGAGCACGGCGTAGGCGGCCGTCGAGACCGCTAGCAGCGCCGGCTGGGTGTTCTCGGTCATCTTGAGGGTCTCCTCGGGGCCTTCGAAGCACAGCCGGGAGAGCGCAAAGCCGAGCCTC
The DNA here is from genome assembly GCA_050008815.1 of Bryobacteraceae bacterium. GTDB lineage: Bacteria > Acidobacteriota > Terriglobia > Bryobacterales > Bryobacteraceae > JBEKLJ01. The sequence goes on along the minus strand of JBEKLW010000355.1, from coordinate 775 downwards.
GCGTCGGCCTCCTCGAAGACGGCGCGGGCCGCGGGAAACCCATCTGCGAGGCTCTTGCCCATGCCGGGGAATTGGGAGCCTTGCCCGGGGAACAGAAATGCAGTTTTCATGGCCACGAACGTCCCATTGTACGATGGAGGATTCCTTGGACTAGGCCGCAGTGTCCCCGAATCTTCTCGCATTGACCGCGCGCCATCCGTTCGACTAACCTCTAGGGGGAAGTCACCCTTTACTTGCTGATGCACATCTCGGTCAAGGGCGGATACGCGCTGCACGCGGTTTTTGATCTCGCCATGCACAATACTGGCGGGCCCGTCAGAATCGCCGACATCGCCCGGCGCCAGAAGATCCCCCAGAAGTTTCTGGAATTGATCCTGGCCAGCTTGAAGCAAGGCGGGTTCGTCGAATCGCGCCGCGGCGCCGAAGGCGGGTATCTGCTGGCCCGGCCGCCGGATTCCCTCACGGTCGGCGAGGTGCTTCAGCACATCGAAGGGACAGCCAAGCCGCGCGGCGGCCGGCGGAAGCCCCAGACGCCGTTCACCGACATGTGGCAGCGGGTGGACGAGGCCATCGCCGCGATCGTCGATCACACTACCTTTGCCGAGCTGGTCCGCCAGTGGACCGAGCGCCAGGCCCGCTACGTTTCCGACTGGGAGATCTAGCCCGATCTTCTCACACGCCTTCGGCTGCGGCTTGCGGGAGGCCGGCATCTTCTGCGTTGCGCTCGGGGTGAGTCCTCGACGTACTGTTCAAGTACGCCTGCGGGCTCACCCCG
>JBEKLW010000354.1:0-3816 GCA_050008815.1 Bryobacteraceae bacterium | reverse complement strand
CACGTCGCCGGCGCCGCCCTCGCGCTGGCTCCGCCCGACCGGATCTTCGTTGTGATCGGCCGCCAGGCCGAGCAGGTCCAGGCGGTGCTGGCTGGCCGCGGCGTCCAGTTCGTGCTCCAGTCCGAGCAGTTGGGAACCGGCCACGCGCTCAAGGTCAGCCGCGAGCGGGTGGAACCGCTCGGCGGCGACGTCGTCGTGCTTTACGGCGACTGCCCGCTGCTGAGCCCCGGCACGCTGCGCGAGTTGATCCAGGCCCAGCAAAGCGGCCCGTCCGCCGCCACCGTCATCACGACCGTCCTTCCAGACCCGGCCGGCTACGGCCGCATTCTCCGCGACGCGGAGGGCTCGGTGCGAGCCATCGTCGAGCAGAAGGCCGGCACGCCCGAGGAGCTCGCCATCCGCGAGGTCAACTCCGGAATCTATTGCTTCCGCGGCGCTCTGCTCTGGCGCCATCTGGGCGAGATCCAGCCGGCCAACGCCGCGCGAGAGTACTACCTCACCGATATCGTCGCCATCTTCCACCGCGCCGGGCTGGCGGTGCGGCCGCTCCTGATGGAGGATCCGACGGAGCTGCTCGGCATCAACACCCGGGTCGAGCTGGCGCAGGTGGACGCGATCCTGCGTCTGCGCAAGGCGCGCCAGTTGATGCTAGACGGCGTGACCATCGAGAAACCCGAGACGGTCACCGTCGACGCCGGCGTCGAGATCGGCCCGGACACCATCATCGAGCCGTTCGCGCGCATCCTGGGCCGGACCCGCATCGGCGAGAACTGCCGCATCGGGGCCTGCTCGGTGGTGCGCGATTCCGAGCTGGCCGGCGAGGTCGAGGTCCTGCCGTTCACCATGGTTGACGATTGCACCGTCGGGCGCGGAGCTCGCCTCGGACCGTACTCGCGCTTGCGCATGAAGGCGCGCGTGGGCGCCGGCGCGCGCATCGGCAACTTCGTCGAGCTCAAGAAGACCGATTTCGGCGCCGGCTCGAAATCGCAGCATCTAGCCTACCTCGGCGACGCCAAGATCGGCGAGGGAGCGAACATCGGCGCCGGCGCCATCACCTGCAACTACGACGGCGAGAAGAAGCACGAGACCCGCATCGGCGCCAGGGCCTTCATCGGCAGCAACGCCACGCTGGTGGCGCCACTAGAGATCGGCGACGGCGCTTACGTCGCCGCCGGCTCGGTTGTTACGGATTCCGTTCCCGCCGACGCGCTCGCGCTCGGCCGCGCCCGGCAGGTGGTCAAAGAAGGTTGGGCGAAGAAGCGCCGCGCGAAGTCGAGCGGCTCGCCGGCCGCCGCTACCGAGCCGCGAGCGTAAGGGAGCGGTTGCCTCTCGATCCCCGTACCGCTTCTGCGCCGGAGGCGCGCCGCCGTGCGGCCAGCGCCGTCGGGTTGTTGACGGCGCGCGGACGGCGTGTTAGCTTCACAGAGTCCGAGCCGACACGGATGCCCGAGGAAACGCCCCAGAAGCCCGCTCACTCCGCTTCCTCTCACCGGCACTCGCACTCGAAAACCGGGTTGAGCCCGACGCTGGCCGCCGACCTCCGGCGAGTCAAGCGCCTGCTTCCCTGGCTCCTGGTCTTGGTCCCGATTCTGACCGTGTCCGCCGTTGCCTTCTATGCCTCCAGCCTTGCTATCGGCCCCCAGGAGCACTGGCAGCGGCCCCTGGCGCCGGCCTCGCGAGCCGGGTTGAGCCCGCAGCAGGTCAGCTTCTACACGCGAGACGGAATCCGGATCGCCGCCTGGTTCGAGCGGCCCTGGAGCGTCGCCCGACCCGCGGGCACAATCATCCTGGTGCATGGGGCGCAGGGCAACAAGACCGGCATGGCTGCCTACGGAGCCTGGCTGCTCCAACGCGGCCTCTCGGTGCTGCTGCCGGATTTGCGAGCGCACGGGGAAAGCTCCGGCAACTACACCACCTTTGGCTACCGGGAGGCGGCCGATGTGCTGGCGGCGATCGCTTGGGTGAAGCAGCACTCCGGCGGCGAGCCGATCGTGCTGTTTGGATATTCGTCGGGAGCGGTTGCGGTGCTGTATGCGGCTGCACAATCCCCGGACGTGGCCGCGGTCATTGCCGACAGCCCCTACCTGGATCTGAGCGACGTGCTCAGCCGCGAGTCCGACTTCCTCGCCGCCGCCCCCAAGCACGCCGGGGCGCCTGCCAGCTATCGATTCCAGCTTTGGCTGTTCACCCGGCCGTGGATGAGCGGCCTGGCCCGCTGGGTCTACCGGATTCGGGCCGGCGTCCCATTCGAATCGCCCGAGGCTGACCTGCTGGCGGCGGTGGGGAAGATCCGGCGCCCCGCTGTGCTCTACCTGGCCGCCGAGCGCGACCCGGTGGTGCCCACCGAGCACACGCGGCGGCTGTTCAACGCCACGGCGAGCCCCAACAAGCAGCTCGTGTTCCAGCCCGGCGCGTATCACTCAGCGATGGCCGGCAACCCGCGGCGCTACCTGACCACGCTGACAGGGTTCCTGGACCAGACCGTCGGGGCGGTCCCGGCTGCGGCCCGCTAGCATTCTCGAGACACTCCGGGCTGACTGGTGGAACATCCGGGCTAGAACACAGCGGTAATCACGCGCGCGCGCGAAAAATAACGCCGCCGGTTTCATATAGATCTGGTTGCGGACGCGGCCCGCCCCCTCACGGCGGTGCCTAGACTGTGCGCGGAGGCCTGCCATGAAAGACGTCCTTCGAGCAGCCTGTCTCGCGGCCGCCGCGCTGGTGGCCGCCGCCCAGACCCAGATCGACCTGCGCAACCAGGCCAAGAACGTCGACTTCTCCGGCGCCGCATCCACCAAGCCCTTCCGGCTGGGGACGCAACTCCCGGCCACGTGCGCTCTGGGCGAAGCCTTCTTCAAGACGGACGCCACCGCCGGCGAGAATCTCTATGCCTGCACCGCCCCGAACGTGTGGACGCTTCAGAGCGGCGCCAGCGGGTTGCCAGCCATGGCCGGGCAGGCCGACAAGGTGCTCTCCACCACCGGCTCGGCCGCCGAGTGGCGGGCCTTGGGCGGCGACGTGGGCGGGTCCCCGCAGACCGTGACCGTTGGCAAGCTCCAGGGACGGAGCGTGGCGGCCACGCTGCCCACCGACGGCCAGGTGCTGCGCTGGAGCGCCTCAGCCAGCCGGTGGGAGCCAGCGCCCGAGCCTGCTGCCGTCGAGAACTACTCGCAAACCTTCACTGACCAGACCACTGTCACGATCACCGGCGCCGCGCACGGCTTTGGAACAGCAAACCTGATCGTCGACTGTTACGACAGCAGCAACCCCTCAGTGCGGCTCACGCCCAGTTCCGTCAGCATCCATGCGACCAGCTACGACGTCACGGTGGTCTTCGCGACGGCCCAGAGCGGGCGCTGCGTGGTTAACGGTTCGGGCGCCGCCTTCGCGGCCTTGACCAACGCCAGCAACACCTTCGCGATCGGCACCTCCCAGACGTTCTTGGGCGCGCTCATCGCCACCGGCGCCGACCGCACCGCTCCCGCCATGGCCGGGACGGCTCTGCCGCCCGCCTGCGTGCCGGGCGACCAGTTCTTCCGGACCAGCGCCACTGCCGGACAGAACCTTTACTTCTGCACCGCGGCCGACGTCTGGACGCAGATGGCCGGCGGGCAAGTGGCGAGCGTGTTCGGCCGCACCGGCGCGGTGACGGCCGCCAGCGGCGACTACAGCTTCTCGCAGATCTCCGGCAGCGTGACCAACGCGCAGCTCGCCGCGGGCATCGATGCCACGAAGATCGGCGCCGGGACGGTGAACAACGCCATCTTCGGCTACCTGGCTAGCCTCTCCGGCGACGTGCAGACGCAGCTCTACAAC
>JBEKLW010000353.1:0-3838 GCA_050008815.1 Bryobacteraceae bacterium | reverse complement strand
ACCGCGCCGATCCGCCGCGCCAGCGGCTCGATCGCGTCCAGGTGCCGGAGGATCTTCTGCTTGTGCGGGATGGTCACGCTGAAGCCCGCCACCGGGAGTTTCTGGGCGGTGGTCATGAAATCCCGGAGCTGCGCCGGCGGCACCAGGAACGGCAGGTAGACTGCCTCGATGCGCCGGGCCTGGAACGCGCGGTTGTGGACCGCCGGCGAGATCGAATGTTCCACCGGGTCCGCGATCACTCCATAAACCCGCGCCGCCCGCGTCAGCTTCTCGATGCGGTAAAGCTGCCGGAGCTGCCGCGCGCAGACCTGCCCGGCCGCGGTGCCCTCGGCCGTGCTTGGCGCCGCGTAGGTATACAGCCCCCCGAACAGGGGCGCAAGCACGCGCGAGGGGAAGCCCGTCTCGCCCATGGCCAGCAGGATCAGCGGCACGCGCGAGTGAGTCCGCGCCAGGCTCAGCACCCGCAGGTTGTCGGAAGGCTTCCGCGCGGTGGTGACGATCTTGTAGGCGTCCGCCCGGAAGCGCATCAGCCGCCGCAGCACCGCCTCCACGGCCGGGGTGCCGTCGAAGTTGTGGTAGGAGACGATCACCCGGGCGCGGCCGCGAAAGGCCTCCAGCCGGTCCCCCGCTGCCTCGGCCGTCTCCACCTCGATGTCCACGCCGCGCGCGCCTGCCTCCACCGCGGCGTCCAGGATGCGGATCTGTTCCTCGATGCTGCCGTTGAACCGGCCGTGGTTCTGGTGGCGGCGGCACGTCGCCAGGATCGCGCAGTCGGGATTACTCAGCAGAAAGCGCCGGATCCCCTCCACCCCCTCCGCGGGCGCACCCAGGTGGTCGAGCCGGAATTCGAAGAGCGTCTCGCCGGCCCCGGCCTCGCGCCGGGCCTGCTCGAGCAGGCGCTCGACAGTCGAGCAACCGAGCGCGATGGCTATGCGCGGCAGTGATTCAAGGGGCGGCATCAACCGGGTCCACTTAGAATATCACGCCCGAATGCCGCCGCAGCCACGTCAATTGCCTTCCTTCGCAGCCCGCCCCGGCCGCGAGCCCGCAAGCCGCAGCCGAAGGCGTGTGAGAAGATCGGGCTGACTACTTTCGGGTCGCGCGCTTCTTGCTCGCCGGCGGATTGACCGACAGCCCCATGTTCGCCAGTTGCGCCTTGGCCTTGCTGCCAATCTCCGACCGCGGCTCCCGGCGGTATACCTCGCGGAACTCCTGGGCGGCCCGGGTCCGGTCGCCTTTCTGGAACAGCGCGCGGCCCTTCATGAATCTGGCGTCGAGCGTCTTGTTGTTCTCCGGGAACCGCTCCAGGACGGCGTCAAACGCCCCCAGCGCGTTATCGTAGTCCTTTTGGCTGTAATAAATCTCGCCGATGTAGTATTGTGCGTTCGGCGCCAGCTCCGTCGTCCCGAAATACTTCAAATAGTCGTTGAATTCCTGGAGCGCCACGTCGTAGCTGCCGGCGTCCTTGTCGCGCATCGCGTTGGCGTAGAGCGACTCGGCGGTCAAGCCCGAAGGCGGCCCTGCGGCCCCAGCCGCCCCGGCCGGAATGCTAACCGGGGGCGGCGGCGCCGGTGGCGCCTGGAGTACCTTGACGGTATTGTTCAGGTCCACCAGCCCCTGTTGAACCTTCCCCAGTCGGCCGCTCAGGTCGTCCATGGTGACCCGCAGCGCCTGGAACTCGCTGGCCATCTGGTCCATCTTGGCTCCCACCGAGGTCAGCGGCGCGGCCAGCGTCTTCTCGCGCTCGCGCATCGCCGCGTCCAGCACCGCCACCGACGTGTTGGCCTTGTTGATGCTGTCGATGGCCTGCAGGAGCTGACCGTTGATCCGGCCCATGTTCTCGTTCAGCGACCGCTCCAGGTTCCGCACCTGGTCTTGCAGCGACGCCACGTCGCGCTGCAGCTCGACAAACTCCCGCTTCTGCCCGAAACCGAGCCCCGGCACCAGCGCCGTCACGGCGATGATGATCACGCCCACCCGCAGAAATGGCATAACCCTCTCCCTCTTCTGTCTGCAGCAGGCCACGAACCCGGCCGGCGGGCGGACCCGTGGCCTGCGATACCCTGTTGCTGCCTCATCGCCGCTCCCTGGCGGGGCCGTCCCCCCGCCGCGTTGGGGCGGCCGGGCGAACCTGCCCGGAGCGGCCGGGGCCGGCTACTGTGGCGCCGAGAAATGCGCGTGGCGGTTCTTCTGCCAGCAGCCCTCGTCATGCTCGGTGCAGACCGGCCGCTCCTTGCCGTAGCTGATCGTCCGGAGTTGCTCCGCCGGAACGCCGAGCTGCACGAGAAAGTCTCTGACCGCCGTGGCGCGGCGGTCGCCCAGGCCCAGGTTGTACTCCGCCGACCCGCGCTCGTCGCAGTGGCCCTCGATCACCACCGTCGCCCCCGGGATTTCGGCGAAAACCCGCCTCAACGCGTCGGCGTCCTGCGTCAGCACCGCGCGCGCATCCTCGCGTATGTCGCTCTTGTCGTAATCGAAGTAGGCGTCCTGGACCTCGCCCTCCAACATCTGGGTCAAGGTCTTCTTCGGCGGCGGCGGTGGCGGCGGCGGCGGTGGCGGCGGAATCGTTACGTTCACCGTGGCGCTGGCGCTTTCGGTTCCTCCCGGACCCTTGGCCGAGAGCGTGTAGGTCGTCGTGTCGCTGGGGGAAACCTCGCGGTCGCCCCGCGCGCTCACTGCCCCGACGCCGGGCGTGATGGAAATGTCGGTCGCATCCGACACCGACCAGCGGAGCATCGCCGACTGGCCGCGCTCGATCGTCCCCGGCTCAGCCGCGAACTGAATCGCCGGCTTCGGCGGCGGCGGCGCCGGCGCTTCCTTCGGCGGCGGGGGTGGCGGCGGTGGCGGCGGGAGCACCTTCTTCTTGCATCCCGCCGCGAACAACATCAAGGAAACCGACAGCAATACGGCACTGACCCTTCCCGTGTTCATCCTCATCCTGCCTCCTTGAGCTTTTCGAATGGTGCTGTTTTCCCTACCTGCCCCACACAGGCTGCGTGTTGCGCCCCTGCGTGGTGAGCTGACGGAGCTGCGTCCCATCGGCCAGCATGGTCCAGATCTGCGGCGAACCACTGCGGTTCGATGAAAAGACCAGGTGCCGGCCGTCGGGCGCCCAGCTCGGGTTCTCGTTCCGTCCGGCGCCGTGCGTCAACTGCACAAACTGCCGCGTCGCGGCGTCCATCACGAAAAGGTTGTAGTTGCCCGGCTCGAATCCTCGCGTCCAGGCGAACGCCAGATGCTGGCCGTCGGGGTGCCAGGCCGGGTTCACGGCCTCGCCCTCGCCCGTCGTCAGCCGCTGCACGTCCGCCCCCTCCAGGTTCATCCGGTAGATTTGCGGCATCCCCGAGCGGTCCGACATGAACAGCAGCTCGCGTCCGGTCTTCGGATTCACCTTCGGCTCCATGTCGATCGATCGCGAGTATGTCACGCGGCGCATGCCCGTGCCATCCGCATTCGCAATGTAAACCTGGGCCCACCCGGCGACGGAGGAAGCGAACAATATCTGCCTCCCGTCCGGAGTAAACTCCGGTGTTGCCGCCAGCGGCGACACCTCATTATAGAAAGGCAGCCGCCGTCCTGTCTCAAGCGAGTGGAGGAAGATCATCGGGCTCCCTCGCGCGAACGAGCAGAACGCCAGCCGCGTTCCCTCCGGAGACACCGCCGGCGTCATCGACAGCGATCCGTAAAACGTCAACTGCTTCTGGTTGGACCCGTCCGGGTCCATCGACCAGATCTCCTTCACTCCCGCGGCCCGCTGCGAGACGAAGTAGATCCTCGTCCCCGCCACGCTCACCGCCCCGAACTGCTTCAGGATGTCGGCGGCAAACTCGTGCGCGAG